>CALRHD010000004.1 GCA_943359325.1 Candidatus Uhrbacteria bacterium
TGGTACCCAGCGTGCCGCTGCCGTTCTTCATCTCTTCTGTCTGGAAGAAGACAAGGCTACTCGGGTCGACTTGGCCGCACGGGATGTGCACGGTCTTGCCCTTCACTGCCCATTCGGGCTCGATCGGGGCAGCATCACCGTCGATCATACCTGCCGATTTAGTGCTCATGGAAAACTCCTGTGAAACCGCGTTTAGTGGGGTAGGTAGTGATTTTTAGTGGGAAAACGACATCGGGAAGGGTTCCTGACGACTCAGGAAGTCTACTCTACCGTCTCACCTACAGCAATAGGTTCAGGAATTTGGCTACTTGCGAGGCCGTCTTTGAGACGTTGTAAGCGTTGTGCGACAAGCGCATTGTTTGGGTCGGTCACGACAATTTTTTCGACCTCAGCAATTGCGGCCTCGAGATTTCTCTCTTGTTCATAGATGCTCGCCAAATACCAATGTGCATTTGCGTAATTCGGTGCGATACCAATTGCACGAAGCAATTCCGCCTTTGCGAGCGCATTTTTACCTTGTTGCAAATAGAGGAGCCCGAGTTGCATCGCAACCCCAACGTCCATTGGCGACGACGCCCTCAATGCTTCCATGCTCTTCACCGCGTCTGCCAACCTCCCTTGCCGCTCAAACACATGCGCCAAATAATATTGGGCGGGCGTGTAGTCTGACTTTAACGCTTTTGCTTTTTTGAGCGCCGCCTCTGCCGACATTAACGCCGCATCTCGTGCCGTTTTCGCTGCCGCTCCTGCCAGAGCATCGTCCCCCTCTGCAACCAATGAAAGTTTGTCAGCCTGTGCCAAATATGCCCTCGCAAGCCCCACATATTCCTTGGGATTCGAAGGAGCCAACGCAATAACGCGAGTATATGCCTCGATAGAAAAAGCGTCAGCATCGGCGATAAGCGGAGAAATTTCACGATACGTATCACCGAGCAATTCCCAGTTTACGACGTTTCCCACTCCGAGCTGCGTCGCGCGAACGCTCGCGTTAATGCTCGCGCTCATCAATTGCTGAACGGTAGCGGGATCGACTGCGGGACTCTGCTTCAGCGCCTCCGATGTCATAAGAAGAAGCGTATAGCCCAAATTACGATAATACGTATCACTCCAGCGATTAAGCGTTGCGGCACGGTCGAGGTCGACACGAACGTCGTCGAGGTTCCCCCCGGTGTTGTCGAGTGCAACAGCGCGAGCAAATGCGATTTCCGCACTGTACCGAGAAACAGTAACAAAGAGAAGCATCACGAGCCCTACAAGAGCGAACACAAACACAAACGACGACGCAATGCCTGCTCGGGGTGAACGAGCAAATTCAAACGTGCGTGTTTTTGTCGTAATATGAACGAGTAGCACTGCCGACAACAACCAAAACAGAAAATGCGTCGTAAACGTGAATGGCGTAAAAAATTGCCCAACTGCCATAGCAAGCCATGCAACAAACGGCGCAAACGTCATTTTCCATTCCGCATGCGCTTTTTCTTTTGCGAGTTTAGTAAACACCGCCCCCGCAAGGCCAAAAAGAAACAAGGCATAAAGCACACTTCCCACGAGCCCAAACGTCGGAATAAATGTGAGGATATGACTATTCGCGCGATCGAAACGAACGTCCCAGAAATTACTCATGTTGACGTCAGAACTGTGGAACTTTGCATAATCAAATGCGTATGTACCTGCACCGCTGCCAAAAAACAGGTCGCCAGACGAGAGCGTGTCTTTTGCGATGTTCACCGCCGCATGTGTCGTCAACGTCACTTCTGGTATAAACGGATTTGCGAGAACTGTGGGAAGAAAAACAAAGATTATACTCGCGACAAGCGTTGTCATGGGCAAAATAAATCGCCCAAAATGTGGGAATTCATGTGCTCGAAGCAAGGCAAACGCAAACATGGACGCCATGCCGACAATTGCGACGACCCACAACCCCGTAACGTCGATGAAAAGAAGCATGAGCAGCGTCACGATGCTTGTCATGACAATCGCTGCTTTCACAACGACGCCAAAAACGCCCTGCGGCAGTACATCGTCTTTGCCCTCTCCACGAGACGATAACCATAACCCACAACCAAGAATACTGACGACAAGAAGGTAGAAGGCGAGCGCATTTGTGCTGCCAATAATGTTGGGGATGGCGACACCGAAAAATCTTGGCAACGACAACGCAGCAATGAGGCCAGCGACAATGAGCACTGTGCCCCACAACGTTCGTTGATGACCCGCTCCGCCCCATGCAAATGGCGCGAGAAATACGAGAAGTGCAAACATGGCGTACGTCACCACGCTCGTATATTCCTGCCCTGCTTGACCAATAATGCTTTGGTACGCATTACCTGCAAATCCATGTGCAAAAAGAGGTGTTACTGTAATGAGCACAGGTAACAGAAGCAATCCTCCACCCTTGAGCACAATGCGACGCTCGGCAACCGATGCACCGAGCCACGCGAGCGCCGCAATGACAATAAGCACAATGGCAATAGTTTGTTTGTTCAACTCAAGTGGCTCGTATGTCCACGGGCAATACGCGAGCGGCACCAAAACGGCGAGCAAAAGGAGTGCGCCGCTCATGACGGCGTGGCACACACGAACAAGAGGCGTGGTCATAGGGCAGGTTCTCATACAGGTTCTGAAATAACTTCAGGTTGAGCTTCAGGTTCTGGCGTAGGCTCTGGTTCCTGTGATGGTTCCGACTCGCTCATGTCCAGCTCCGATGCGACAGATTCTGGTTCTGATGTGACGACTTCTGGCTCTGCAACAGATACTGCAGGTACCGCCAGCTCATCGATCGTATCGGTAACACTGGGCTCCTCGGACACATTTGCCTCAACTGCTTCTGAGCTTGCCTCTTCTTCAGCGATTACATCCTGCGTTACCAATTCTGGCGCAAAGTCTTTGTGATACGCAATCACCAGCCAATCAACAGCAACACCGCTCGTGTTCCCTGTGTCACGAATAGTAAAGCCATTGTTGTCGCGGTCGGCAACGTACACGGTCCCCGTCATTCCTGCAGGAGTCACCAGAACACGATACGGAACAGTGTTCGCGATAATATCATTAAACTCTGGATCAATTTTTTCAAATACAATTTTTGTTTTTCCGTCGACAAGCATCGATGTTCCAGAAAGTTCAATAGTATTTTCTCGGCCAACGACGCCGTATGTTTCAACATCCTCACCGCTATACGACTTTACGAGCGAAATAAATCTGCCGTGCGTGAGAAAGTCACCACTCTCAAGAAGTTGCCAGTTATTGCCAATGCCCGCGAGCGAAGCGATCGAGAGGATACTACCCCCATTCATGTTCATCGAACCGCTCACATCGAGTTTTGCGACCGCGGATACGTCAGAAACAATGTTCTCGGCAACAGGCGCGTCGGTTGCAACGCCGTCGAAGTACGATGGACGAATAAATGTCGACACCACGCCCGTGGCGCCGCTAAACTGTTCCATCGCAAACCCCACAATTTGCCCCGCTTCGGTCGCCTTCATCGCATACCCCGCTTTTGATGACGTCGTGAGCGCGTCGCCAATTGCAATGTCGCCATTTTCGCCAGAAACATACGTTGGCACACGGCCAGAAAGCGCCACCGCAATGTTCCCTGCGATATTTTCTCCCGCAACAAACCCTGTGCGCGCTGTCACTACACCAGCGATTTTTGCGTCATACGTTGTCCCTGCTGCGCGACGAACTTCGTTTTTGTTCTCCGCGAACACGACCACTTCTCCTGCTGCAAGCAAATCCTGTGTCGGGAACATTTCCGCAAAATTCGTTTCACTACTGCCCCAACCCGACGCGTTTGTGCGCATGACATCACTTCGGCCGTCGTACACGATATATTTTGACGTTTGCAGCGTGCCATTATCCGAAGGGAACAGATTGCCTGCGAGGCTAAAGTTTCCATTCATGTCGATCGCCACATCAACCTTGCCGTCCGTATTCATAACCGATAACCGCGACGCTTTGCCCGAGTCGGCGAGCACGATTTCGTTTCTGCTGTCATCGACCGTGCCATCACTATTCAATAACTCACCACCATACCACTGCGGCTGAATAAGCACACGAATCGTTCCCGTGCCGCTTGCTAATGGTTCAAGTGCAAAACCGACAATACGCGCCGAGCCATGCAACTTTGCGCCATAGCCCGACATTGTCGATGAAGTGGTAATCGGGTCGCCAATTTTAATCTCACCTTCCACTGCGTTTACAAGGGTGTCAATTTGCCCTACCATACCGATTTTTCGGTATTGAGGGTCGTTATTCAAATCGTACCCCGCACCACGAAAATTATTTCCCACAAACGCGGCGTTTGTCGATACGACGCCCATCACAAATGTTTTATCCCCTGCAGCACAACGACGCACCGCTTCAGAAAGCGACGGGTCTTGGCACACGATCTGATAGTCTCCGAGCGTCGTGTCATTTGTTCTAAAGAACTCGGCATAGTCTGCACCAGACGTATAGTTGGCACCATCACCAAACACATCACCATCGCTTTCAACACGAAACTCGGTGTCAGGTGTGCCATCTGCGTCTGAACGAATAATCATCACGTTTTCACTGCCCGCTGCTTCGTTGACGTCAAGTACAAGTGCGTTATTCCCTGTGACGTTTGCGCCATGTGCACTGAGCGTATTTTGAGTAATCAGAAGCCCGACAGAGTTTCCTCCACCATTATTTGCAATTAATAACCCTGTACCGTCTGACGTCGCACTAGAGTTCAGTGCATTGATTACAAACATTTTTCCATCAAAATCTGCGCCACCCGCTGCTCGAGATATCGTCAAGCCTGTTCCTGATGTCAATGAACCAACCGTAATCGTTGCTGCTGTTTCCGTTGTCGCCGCAGACGTAAACGTAAATGTATCGACGCCCGTTGTATCGCCAAACACCACGCTCCCATCGTTTTCGATTGCGTCGGACGCAAAAATGTCGCCTGCACCTGTTGCGGTTCCTGGAGTGTCGACTGTTGCGTCAGTATCCACTTGCAAACGACCAAGTGCAAAATACCCTGCGAGAGCTGTCGTACCACCGCTTGCTTCGCCATACACACCATATCGCGTCGTTCCCTCGACCGTATTAGAAAATTTACCACCATAGCCCGTAGTCAGCGCACCGGAACCTGTTGCGACATCGCCACCAACTGCGACCCCTGTCGTAATCGTTCCAGCCGATGCAGCAACGGTTGAATAAGAGCCATAAACAAGGGAGACCGTCGCCGCACTATCGTGCGTAGTACTGAAATACCCACCTGCCAAATATCCGGACCCGAGAACAAGCGTGGCTGTCGTTGCCGCATTATATACAATTCCTGATACTGCATAGCCACTATCTATCGTTGCTGTACTACCTGAAATATCGAGACTACCTGTTACTGCATTAATCGTATGAAATGATCCTGCGCCACTAATTCCTGAATATATTGTGTTTCCTTCGAGTGCGCTCACTGTAAGATTGCGTCCTGCGGCAGACGTTCCAGTCAATGTGGCGGTACTCAATGTTGCATCGTAGCCCGCAGTTGCAAGTGTGCTTAAATCAAATGTAAAAGCTTCGCTCAACATGCCGTTCGCAAAAGTAAACGTATCAGAATCGGCATATGACAATGTGCCCGAGTCGCTCGCGTCGGATGCATAAAAAACAATACTTGGATCGTTCGCATCACTTGTTGCGTCCCCAAGGCGAAGCGTATTGAGACTCTCGTCAATAGAAAAAGGGGCAATAAGCGAGGAACTTCCAACAACAAAGTCACCAAGCAAATACGTATCGCCTTCACCGTCGACACGAAAACGGGAACCACCACTTACCGCTACACCAAACAATGTTTCATCGGTAGCAACAACTCCTGTCGCAGGATTGAGCGTCAGTGTTCCCTGGCCAACGCTAGAGCCCTGTGGGCTTCCCGTTAATGTAAGATTTCCGCTTGAATCAAGCGCAACAACCGCCGCGCTGGTGCCGCCTGTTTGTGTGGTATCGAGGCCGTCGTGAAGGCTCGAGTTTATTGCGTAAGGTGCAGCGGTGATGGCCTTACGTGGTGTAAGCGTTTCTCCGTTAATAATTACTTCAAGAAAAACTGATGCGTCGTCACCAAACATCGCGTCAGAAATAGCCGCATATGGCGTTGCTGCGCCCGTGTCACCGAGATTTTCGCTGAAAAGTCCATCGGTCAGTGTGACGGTTCGCGCCGTGGTCGAAGCACATGTTGCCGAGCTGTTCGACCAACCGCATGTCCCACCTGTCAATGCACTATAAAGCGCGAACGTAATGCTTGCCGTTGCATCGGCAACAGGAACGCCATTACTGTTGAGTAGTCGACCTTCATAGGTAAAAATGTTCGACGGAGCTACAGCTGCAGATGCACGAGAAAGCAAAGTAAAAAACGCTCCATACAACACAAACGACGCCAACATCATGCTGGCGAGCACTCGGAAAAGTACCGCTGTTCTACGCTGCATCATACCTCCTCGTGTTGTGCGTCAATCGGAATATCGAACGCAAGCGCGGTTGCTTCTTGCTTCGCGCGATAGTCAACGGGCCGCACAATTTTTTCGTCGTACCCTGGCTTGCTATACGTCACATAATACTCATTGGGGCCAACAAGAAATGCGTAACGACCAAGACGATCGGTAAGAACCGTCTCGATGAGTTTATTATACGTCGGTTCGAACAATCTGACGATAGCGTTGCCCACAGGATTCTTCGACACACCGTCGTACACAATGCCCCAACCTTTTGGTTTACTCGTTCGCACCAATCGCCGCACCAAAACATACACAAAAATCTGCACAAGCAGCATGCATGCAGTAAAAATACTTGGTGCAAGTACGAGCGTCACGAGTCCGAGCAGAACGCCAACAATTGCAACGCCGTGTTGCAGCACACGGAAAAATCGTTTGAATGCAATGCTCCGTGGCGTGTGAAGTTCAGGCGTATTCGCAGGGTCGAGCGGAATATTTGCCGAAATTGTCGCTTCTTTTTCGCTGACGGTAATTTCTTGCCCTGTATACACATCTAAAAATGTTCCGTCGTCTTTTTTGCCCTGCAAAATTTGACTAGGGAATGCAAATCCGACTTTTTGAGCAATGATCGCGTATATTCCAGGAGCTGCACTCAGCAAATATTTACCTTGTGCATCCGTCACGACGGTACGAAGCAAGCGGCGCTCAGGCAAAGAGAAAAGTCGTACCGTTGCCAAATCAACAGGCAATTTTGTTGCAGCGTTGTATACAGTGCCGAACGCTTTTCTGCGACGTCGGGCAAAAAAGAGAATGGGCGAGGTAAAGAGATACTGCAAAAATGGCAATAGACTAAAGGACGATGCAAGAATAATCGTAGACGCAGCCGCGAGCACAACAGTCGTGGGAATTGCGATGTCCGTACCGACCTGAATTTCTGGCAGCATACGAAGCGACGCGATGACGTTCGCAATTTTTGCAACAACAGTTGTTGACGTTAACGACGCTGGTTCTTCGGTATCTGTGATCGCTACTGGCTCCATGCGCACCATTTCAATGCTTGGACTCAGGATGTGATCCGTAACGGTGATTGTTTTAGAGGCATCATCGAACCCTGATTTTCCCGCAATCACGACGTACGTTCCATTTGGGACATACCACGCAATCAAACCATCTGCTCCTGCGACAATAGGGTTACTCTCGCCGTAATCGCTCGCGTTCCATGCGATTCGTGTACCGCCGATAATGCTGTAGACCGTCACAACTGCACCGGAAATAGGTACACGCCGACCGTCAATAATTTCGTACACCAAACCCGAACCACGCGCGTCAACAAAGTACGTTTCCTGTGTCGTTCCTGCTGCAGTCGTCACTTCAACGCTTATCGACGCATCCGACGTAGGCACAGTAATAGTGCCCGTATATGTGCCATCATTTGACTCGGTAAGAACGTGGGCGACACCATCAACAAGTACCGAAACACCCTCGACACGTTCGTCGCTCTCAACGTCCACGACAATCGTCGCTTCCGTGCCACCAATTGCGCCGAATGTGCTCCCGCTCGGTGCTAATACCAACCCTCCGTCCGCGATAATTGAAACGTCGACGCTCACTTCCGCAGATGTGCTGCCACTTCCCGACGATGACGACGTATCCGACGTCCCACTATCGCCACTCGACGTTCCTGTGTCAGAGCTACTTCCCGACGCTCCTCCACTCGACGTCTCACCACTGCTCGAGTCAGTGCCAGATGTGTCACTACTCGACCCATCCGACGCATCGGTCGCGTCCGCCGTTGTTTCGCCGTCGGTCGATGTCGTATCCGTTGTTTCTGTAGTGTCCGCTGTATCACTCGTATCGGTCGTGTCTGGCGTCGTGTCTGTGCTGTCGGTCGTATCTGTTGTATCAGACGTATCTCCAGAGTCTGTAGAACCACTGTCGCTTCCTGCACCGCCACCCGACGACCCACCGCCACCGCCGCCACTCACACCCGATGGAAGAACATTTGCCGTAACATTTCCGCCGCTGTTCGTAGTAATGGCAAGTGGGATCGAACCTGACCCAGAAAATGTGCCTGCAATATTTACAAAATAGGTTCCTACGCTACTCGGATTCGTAATACGATTTGCACCTGTCCCAGACGCCGTTGCGTTCAGGCCGATTTCAATAATCACCTGGCTGCCACTCGCAATCGCACCGCCATCACCGCTACAAATGGTAAACGTAATGATCTGTCCTGAAATACCCGCCGACGCCTGATCGGTTCCCGAGCAATTTGCTGCGGTCGTAAGGTCGACGCCGTCGTCAGCAATGTCGATGTCGTCCTCGGTAATCGATGTCATGGTAAACCCTGTCGCAAACGTCACTGTCATTGTAGATCCTTCGCTTATTGCATTCGCAATAGTCATCACAATTTTATGGTTGCTCGCCGTCGCGATAACACTCGTTGACGGCTGGTCGTATGCATCCGTAACTGTTGTTGCATGTAAAGTGCCGAAAAAAACAAACGAGCACGCAACGAAAAGCGCGCATAGTATGCGGTTCTGCATCCCCCGACCGTTCACCATACACTAGGAAGCTCGACGCTTTCGCATTGCAACGATACCCGCAATAATCAATAAGCAAAAGCTCATTGAGCGCCATGGAACAACCACCATGCGTGTCGTTCCAGACAACGTCGGCGCTACCCCAGGGTACGGTGCGGCCACCAACGTTGCCGTGAAAATGCCGAAACGATGTTCGGTAATCTCACGCCAAAGTTCGTGAAAAAAATTTTGTTGCGTTACGTCGCCAAGAAGAGACGTAAATAGGCGACGATGCCTGCTCGGCACACGATGCAACGCGGGATTCATGTCGATTTGCGCAATCGACTTTCCCCATGTGTTTTTTACGTCGATAAATCCGTATGGCTGCAATGTGCGTTCGCCGCCATTTTCAATTGTTACGACAAACTCTGTCGCAAGGTGTGACGTAAACACGGGTGCCGCAGAAAACATGTTGAGTGTAGCTGCAACCGCTGGATCGCCAATGGTTACAAATACCAGGCTACTCACACCTGTTGCAACGGTAACTGCATTATCTCCTGCAACCTCACGAACGACAAGCCCAACCGCAAAAGAATCTGGCTGTGACTGCATCGGTGCACTCACCGTGAGGAGCACAACGCGCGCAGCGTTCGGTGCTAGAGTGAATTTCGAAGTATTCAGAGAAAGTATTGCCGCATGTTCAGAGGAAATAGCGGAAAATTGTGGGCTAGATCCATCGGGACTGAGTGTAACGTCATAAAGAGTTGCGATATACGTCAATGATTGTAACGTATCATTTTGAACGCTAAAATCCTGTGTCGCTACGGTACCAACTTCAACCGCAATATCGGTTGTTGTTGGCGTAAACACCATTGCCTGTGCCTCATTGACGTGTAAAAACCATGCAAGAATCCATGCACAAAAAAGCATATACGAGGTACTAGTAATCTCCCACAAAAATAACCGTCAGTGCCTGCGTATACATCGCCGACGTTGCACCTGTCGCAATCGAAGCCTTCAGCGTAAGAAAATCTCGCGTATACAAACTGTTGTCTCCGCGGCTTCCAACTTGTTGTGGAGTTGTGGTAATCGCAGTGTCTGCTGTATCGAATGTCGATGACGCAAGTGAGGTGTCTGAAGATCGCGCGCCATATTCCGTTGCCCCAGGCGATACAGTTCCATCGCTCACGTCAGTAAGCACGTTACCCGAACTACCGGATGCCGTAATGTCTCTGTCTTCCATGACATAAATATTGTAACCCTGCGACACATCTGCGCTCGCTTCCCAACCAACAATGAGTGTAGAGACCGCATCCGTTACCAGAGTACCAAAATCGAGGGCAGTCACTGCGCTCAACAAATACACAACATCGTTTACCCCATCGATTGTCGGCGTTGTTCCTCCTGTGTTCAGCGCATCCACCGTCATTGTTGTCGCGGTAAGCGATGCAACCTTTCCCATTGCAGTAATCTGTGAAACACCCTCATTTTGGACAATCGCAATATAGCTACCAACCGAATATGAGGACGTTGTTGTTACTGTCACCGTTGTTCCCGAAAGTAATGTTGCGCCAACCTGATAGCTCCTTGATTCTGAGAGCACGTTAAAATTGACCGTTCGATCGTATATTCCCCCTCGATATCCTTCCTTCAGGCTATAACTCGCACTTGTTCCCGCACCTGCAATGTTTTCGATTGAATCGTGAAGTTTATAGGACGCGGAAGATGAATCGTTCGAACCCCCCGCATCAACCGAATCCCACAAAATCTGGTAGTTTGTCGACGTCATTGCCGCAACCGCAAAATTTGGTGAGAATCCCGAAAGAAACAACATCGATACCAAAACAAGAGATAGCGTCTTCTTCACGCTCGCCATACCTCTCTATTTTACACTATCGCGCCAACGCTGAACACAAAAATAAATGATTTTTAACAATCTTACTGAACAAGTTTGTTGTTCATCTTTAAATCAGCTATGTTTGTCCTGTCTATCGTTGACTTTTATATACATTTAAGCCTCTTTCTGGCAGTTTTTTTCCTGGAAAAATACTCCTTTTCCCCTCTTTTTTTGCACTTATCCACAGTGTAAGATTCTTAAAATCACTACTTATCCACACCTCTCCTCTCAAAACTTACCCCGGTTTTCATCCCCATGAAAATGGGGATCCATGTTCATTCGCTCTGGATTCCCGCCTACGCGGGAATGACAAACCTGTGTGTTGAGGCGTCCATAAGAGCCTGTTTATAATCTCACACGTTTCCCATAAATGCATCGCTAACGCTGTCATCCTCACGAATGTAGGGAACCGGTGTATTTCTTTGGATTTTCGCTTACGTGGGAATGACATGTCCGTCTGTTGAGGCATTTATAAGACTGCAAGGACCAAAATAACAAACACCCCTGTATTGCAGGAGTGTTTGTCTTGATTCTGCCGAGCGGATTTGAGCCGTTCAGCGGCATGGTGGACCTGAGCGGATTCGAACCGCTGACCTCTGCAATGCGAATGCAGCGCTCTACCAACTGAGCCACAGGCCCTTATTCGTGTCTACTTTATTCTGAAAAGTGCCCATTTTAGGCCTGTTACATATGCAACAGGCTTGCCATAAGCAGTGAGCGTAGTCTCGTCCAATCGCTACATTCGCACCCCGTGGTGACCCCGGAGGGAGTTGAACCCCCAACCTTGTCCTTAGGACGGACCTGCTCTATCCAGTTGAGCTACGAGGTCATGTTGTTAAACCTCAAGTGTCGTAAAATGCATTTACTGCCCACTGTGCTATACTGGAGCTTCAACAATTACCTACTACGAAATTTTGTTCACAACGAACACCGCGAAAAGTATAACGGCGCAATGCCAGAAGGTCAATATGGATAGTCAGTTTGTTGTCGTCATTTTCGCACTTCTTGCGATCGGTGTAATAATTATCCTCACATTACGTCATAATACAAAGGCCTCCTCGCGACAATTTTCAGAGGGCGTTGCAGAGCTTGTTGAAAAGGTGAGAGAAGACATGCTCAAAATGAGCGATCGTGACCGCTCAGAGATGCAGTCGCAGCTCAATCGCGTCAACGATCAACTCTCAAGGGGCCTTAGCGACTCCAGAACGGCACTTATCCAACAGTTTGAGCAAACGTCGAAGATAGTGCAGGACGTCACCCAGAAGCTCACAACGCTCGACAGTACAAACAAGCAAGTGCTCGATTTCTCATCACAGCTACAGAATCTACAAAATATTTTGAAAAGCCCAAAGCAACGTGGTGTTGTGGGTGAATTTTATCTTGCACAACTTCTCAGCAACGTCCTTACAAAGGAAAGCTTTGCGCTCCAGCACCATCTCGGCGTCGACGAATCAACAGGGAAGGAGCTGATTGCCGATGCCGCAATTTTTGTTGGTGACCTCACTATTCCTATCGATGCGAAGTTCAGTCTGGAGAATTACAACCGTATAATGGAGGAATTTGATCCAGAGCGACGTGAAAAACTGGAAAAGGATTTTAAAAACGACATCAAACTCCGCATCGATGAGACTGCAAAATATATTCAACCGAATTTCAACACCATGAACTTCGCATTCATGTTTATTCCTGCGGAGGGCGTGTATTACAATCTCATGAACGCTGAGGTGGGGAGTGGCATTAACAGCCGCAGCCTTACAGAATATGCGTTTACCAAAGGTGTTATGATTGTTTCTCCAACGTCATTTTACGCCTATCTCCAAACTGTTTTACTCGGCCTCAAACATTTACAAATCGAAAAAGGAGCGCAGGAAATCATTAAACGCGTCGCAGAACTCGGCAATCACTTCCGGAAATTCGCCGATTATCACGACAGACTTGGCAAAAATCTCGGGACGGTCGTCGGGCAATACAATGCGTCGAACGAAGAGCTGCGAAAGGTGAGCAAAGACGTTATCCGCATCACCTCGGGTGCCTCAACCGAGCTTATCGAGCTCGACGAGGTCACGAAGCCTGCAATCGAGTAGATAAAAAAACGGGCTCGAAGCCCGTTTTGTTCTTATTTCTTTCCTACTTTGTTGAGCTTCGTCGCCATTCGTGACTTTGTGCGCGCTGCCGTGTTCTTTTTTACTGCCTTTTTGCTCACCGCCTTGTCGAGCTGTTTGTACAGAGCGGTAATAAGCTTCTTTGCTTCGGCGACATTGCCCGCCTCGAGGGCCTTGCGGAAATTGCGGCTCAAATTGTTGATTTCGCTCGTATGTTTCTTGTTGCGGCTTGCACGCTTCACACTTTGACGAAGCGCTTTCTTAGCATTATCGAGATTTGGCATAAATAGTGTGGGACGAATGTAATAAGAATGAGCGAACTTTAGCGAAAAGGGGGGAATGCGTCAAGCCAATAGCATATCCGTGACAATACGATCAACGGCAAGCGCGCTATCAACTCTGCCACGTTTCGCATCTCTATCCATCTGCGTAATAAGGCCGTGAAGCCTAAAAATTTGAACGAACGTGTAGCATTTTGCCTGCGCCAACGTCTTCTGCGCGACGAATGGGTGCATGGAAAGTTTTTTTGCTACCGTCCCTTTGTCTACGCTAGCGTAGCCATCCGTCAGCGTTTTAACCTGAGCGAGTAAACGAACCTGCCGCGCAATCATGGCGAGAATGTAGAGATCGGCCGAGCCTGCCGCACGTTCATCGGCAAGCATACGGAGTGCCGTTTTTGCATCGTTCCCCGCAAGCGCATCAACGAGCGCAAAAATATTCGATGCGCTATCTCGCATAACAAGCATGTCGATCGCTACTCTTGTTATAGACTCTTTTCCTGCATATGCCGCCAATTTGGCAATTTCTTGCCTCAGGCGCCACACATCATCACCAACTCGCGCCGCCAACTCAGCAGCAACGTCACGCGATATTGTTGCACCATGCTCTTTTGCTCGTTCCACAACCCACCGCACAAGCACATCTCCTTCTAATTTTTCCTGTGCATAATGGTGTGTTTCCGCCATGTCTTTGCACCCCACGAATACCGCATGCTTCTCGATAGCCTTCGCATCCTCACAATCTGCAAGTACTACAATACTCGAAGACGGCGTACGGCGAAGGGCATCAATCCACACATCTGATTGAGCTTTCTTGAGCGTCATGAGTAAACCCCGCACAATCACCATGCGTTTTTCACTCAAAAACGGCGCGCTTTGCACCGCCTGCACAATGTCCCCAAATGGCAATTCTGAAGAACCTGTCGTAGGGAACTCCGCCAAATTCATGCCCGACGCATCAAATTTCTGCAAAAATCGTTTCCGCATTTCTTCAACTTTCTCGGAAACGCGTACACCGTCCGAACCGTACACAAAAATCAACATAGCAGGACCATCCTATCACAGGTCGCCCCAATTTTTGCCCACGGCGACGTCAACAATAAGGGGGATCTCGAGTGCGACAACATCTGACATCAACCCTGGAATTTCTGCTTGCGCATTTTTTACATCATCTTCATGTACCTCAAACACCAATTCATCGTGTACCTGAAGGAGCATCGTGATTCGTAGACTACTTTTTGCAATCCATGTATCAACCCGTTCCATGGCCATTTTAATAATATCGGCCTGCGCACCCTGAATTGGCATGTTTATCGCCATGCGCTCCGCAGCGGCAACAAGTTGCGGCACACCGCTATTCACGTCGGGTAAATACCTCCGACGCCCAAACATCGTTTGCACAAATTCATCACGATGTGCAGCGATTTTCGTTTCATCGAGATACTCTTGCACGCCATGATGCACAGAAAAATAGCGATCAATGTACTCACGCGCTTCGTCAAAACTGACTCCTGCACTTCTTCCGAGCGACCGTGGGCCAATGCCGTACAAAATACCAAAGTTAATCGCTTTCGCCGCAAAGCGCTGGTCCTTCGTGACTCTTTCTTCGTCAATATCCCACATTTCCGCCGCAGTTCGCCTGTGAATGTCTGCACCGTCCTTAAATGCGCTGAGAAACGCTTCATCTTTCGCGACAATAGCCGCAAGCCTCAATTCGATTTGTGAATAGTCTGCTGAAAGCAGCACATGGTGTGGCTTCGCAACAAACGCCTTGCGAATTTCTCGCCCAAGTTCGGTACGGACAGGAATATTCTGCAAATTTGGGTTCGACGACGACAATCGCCCTGTCGCAGCAACACATTGATTAAACTGCGCATGAATTCTTCCATCCGCCGCAACCAATTTTGGTAATGCATCCGCATAGGTACTTTTCAACTTCGCCAACTCACGATATTCCAAAATCAAAGGAATAATCGCATGACACTCTACAAGCTTTTCAAGCTCTGGCGCAGCAGTAGAAAAACCTGTTTGTGTTTTTTTTATGCCTTTAGTTGGTATCTTTAAGTCATCAAATAATACCTCTGCAAATTGCGACGGGGAGTTGATATTAAATTCCTTGCCTGCAAGTTTATGAATCTCTTTCGTTAATTGCTCCAATCGTTCGTCAAATGTTTTTGAAAGCGACGTAAGCTTTTTGACGTCAACATGAATACCCGCATATTCCATACGGAACAAAATAGGCACAAGCGGCATTTCAATGTCGCTCGCGAGTTTTTCCATACCATCTTTTTTGAGTCGTACGTGCAGTGCGTCGGAAAGATCAAAAAGGGAAGTGAGCTGTGTTAGGGGCGACACCGCCTCATACCTCAATTCTTGCCGTACAATGTCGGTAAATGCCACTTCGCGGTCACCTGAAGAAAGGAGATACGCCGCAACCATGACGTCGAAGCATGCTTTCACACTCGGCATGCCTTTTGTTGCATGAGCCAGGGCGTGCAGCACGCCCTTCACATCGTAGCCAATAATTTCTTCTGTGACTGCAATCTTTTCTGTAATCTCTTTCAGTACACTTTCCGACGGATGCTCGGCACAAAACATACGCTCACCATCAAAAATCCCCACCCATTCGACAGACCCACCGAACAAATCTGCTGCCTTCGGCACAAGCACAACTGCAATTCGCCTACCAGAAATTTCACCTAGAGGAGTTTTACGCACCGCACTTTTCATTCCCTTCTTTTCTCCTTCCTCTGACCCGCCCTCATACTTCTTCAATAACACCTTAAACTCTAAATCCCTCAACAACGGCAAAAGCAGAACAAGATTCGGCGTACCAACCGCTGCTTTCGATACATCAAAATCCATCAGGTCAACATCGCGAACGATTGTCACCAGTCGACGCATCTGCTCTGCCAATTTTTCCTGCCCCTCAAGCTTCTTTGTAAACTTGGCGGGCACGTCACCCTTTTTCAGTGCGGCAAAAATTTTTTCAACGCTCCCAAACTGTTGCATTAAACTTGTCGCTGACTTTTCACCGAGGCCGCGAATCCCAGGAATGTTGTCGGATGTGTCACCGAGCATGGTCTTTAGGTCAATAAGTTGCGGAGGCAGCAGCCCATACTTCTTTTGCACCGCATCAACGTCGTACGTTGCGGTCTCTGAAAGTCCTTTCACGAAAAACACCACCTTCGTGTGGTCGTCGACCAACTGCAGCAAGTCTCTATCGCCTGTCACAATCAACGTCTCGTAGTCTTTTTTTGCGTTGTGGCTCGCAAGCGTACCAATAACGTCGTCGGCCTCAAACCCCTCAGCCGAAAGCGATGGAATACCGTATGCACGCAGAACCTCCTGAATAATCGGGATCTGGTCGTACAGCTCCTGTGCCTTTTTTTCGCGATGCGCCTTATACGGGGTAAATTCGTTGTGGCGAAACGTCGGCCCTTCCAAATCCCATGCGACTGCCATGAAGTCAGGAGAAAACATGCGCAACATTTTGTCGACGACATTCGTAAAGCCATAAGCGGCATTCACCATACGTCCGTCTTTTGTGGTGAGCGGCGGAACAGCATGCCACGCACGGTGCAAAAGGGCATTACCGTCGAGGATAAGGAATGTTTTTCGGTCAGTCATACGGAAACATTGTAGCAGATAAAACAAGACGCCCGCCCAACCCCGAAGGATTGAGCGAGCGAGTTTTGTAGCGCGAGAGCTACTTGGCGGTAGCGCCGGTCGACGGGCTGTCTTGGACACGAAGGGCGAAGACGTCACGCCAGGCCAAGCCGGTCTGGAGCGTCGTCTTGCCGCTGCTCGTGTCGAAGCCGATCAGGCCGATCTTCTTCGTGACGCGTCCATCCGAGCCGAGGCTCGCGAAGGGGAGTGCATCACCGACGACATCGTCCTGATGAGCACTGGCGTTGACGAGAAGCTTGTCACCGCTCTGCTCGGCGGTCACAGTCGTCTTCGTGTTCAGGTCGACGTAGCCCATGATGAGCTCGGCGTTCTGATTCGCGAAGCGCGGCGCGAGGATCGCGTTCTTCGGCACGTCGAGCGTGTCGGTCGAAAACTCGATCTGTCGATTGTCGACGATCGTCTGCATGACAACCCCGATTTCCATCTGCCCGAGCGTATCGGCGTAGCGGATGGCCATCTTGCCATTCTCGAGCGGCTGGAAGCCTTCAACGCCGGAACGCGCCGTCGCGTCGTAGGCGGTCCACGTCTTACCGTGAACATTCACGAACATCGTGATCGTCTTTCGGTAGGTCTGGTCCATCACGCCGGCAGTGGCGAAATGGAAGCCCGTCGTGTGGAGCTGCGTGAGAACGCGGGCGAAATCGTTGATCTCGTCCTCATTCATTTGCAGTGCGTCGATGACGTTCTGGTTCTGCACGAACAGCACCTTTCGATGGCCGTCGTCGATTGCCATGTAGGACACATCTACTTCCTTGAAGCCGTCCTTGACCGGACCCGAGTTGTCCTCGAGCTTGTAGAGGATGGTGCCCGTCTGCTGGTCGCGACCGACCGCAACACGCATCTTTTTCTGCGCGGTGAAGATGTTGCTGTTGTCGTTCTCGAGGAAGCCGATGAGGGCGATGGCGGTGAGAATGAGTTTCATGATTGACTCCTGTAAAGCACCAACCTGAGTGGCTGGCTGTCGTACACGCTGGTACGAACGAGCGAAATTATGCCTGAGGAACAAAATCGTGTCAAACTCTCCATCCCCAACTCAATAAAAAACATAGCGAATACTTGCGAAAAAACACCAAAAATGCTACAATCGGCAAGCAAAAATCCTCTTTCTCGTGCCCTGATAGCTCAGTTGGATAGAGCAGGGGACTTCTAAGCCCAAGGTCGATGGTTCGATCCCATCTCAGGGCACCAGAAAGGGGATTCATTTGCCAACACTCATTTTTTTGCTACTATTGCGGCTGCAAACATGGCGGTCATGGTGTAACGGTTAGCACTGAAGATTGTGGATCTTCCGGCGTGGGTTCAACTCCCACTGGTCGCCCCAAAAAAGAACCTCCCGAGTGGAGGTTCTTTTTTATGCCGAGACTGGTTTATTCTCCCTTTCCATGAAACTCCTTGTACACCCGCTTGAGTTCTTTGTCGGTAATGTGGGTATAGACCTGCGTCGTCGTAATAGATGAGTGACCAAGGAGCGATTGGACACTGCGAATGTCGGCGCCGTTGCGAAGGAGATCGGTGGCGTAGGTGTGGCGAAGGGTATGAGGAGTGACGCGCTTGGTGATGCCTGCGCCGCGAGAATAGTGATCGACGAGACGTTGAATAGAGCGCGAGGTGAGTGGTGCAGCGGCAACGCCCATCTGCGCTCTGTCGTGACGCACAAACAAGTACGGTGATACATCAACACGCTTGGCAAGATATGACTTTATTGCCTGGCGTGCAGGCTCCGACAAAAATACAATCCGATGTTTACTGCCCTTACCCTTTACCGTAAATTCATCTTGTTTTAAATTCACCTGCTCAATTGGCAAGTTCGCCAACTCCGACACACGTAAGCCTGTCGAAAATAAGAGTTCAAGAATTGCACTATCGCGAAGCCCAACAATGCTCATGTCTTTTGCAGGCAGTGCGAGCATTCTCTTCAACTCGTCGGATTCAAGAAAACTTACGTGTCGCGATTCTTGTTTCGCAAGCTCAATCTTTTCCGCTGACAATGACTCAACGTCACGCTTCGCTAAGTATTTTAAAAATGCACGAAGCGCGATAAGGTGATAATTCTGCGTATTCTTTTGCAACGTCGCTTCCTCGCGACCAGTAATGCTGCGATTAAGGTAGAGTCGAAATCGTCGTACCTGTTCCTCGGTAATTCCTTTTGGCGACACGATTCCCGCCCACGAAAGAAATCGGTGAATATAAAAATGATAATTTCGTACTGTTTGCGGCGTTCGACCGCGCTCTATTTCAAGGTAGTCGAGAAACTGTTGAAGATAACGGTCGATCGAAGACGCCATACGCGAACAGTATACTCTTGATTTTACATCAGCTCACTATATGTTACAGTAACATATATGAAATCAACCATCTCATATTCGCTTCCTGTCACAATTTTCCGCGAGGGGGGGCATTTGTTGCATATACTCCTTCGCTCGATTTATCATCCACAGGAAAAACTGAAAAGGCAGCAAGGCGAATGTTTGCAGAAGCCGTTGAAGCATTTTTTGAAGAGCTGGAAGCGATGGGTACCATGGACGCGGTATTAAAAAGTTTAGGTTGGACGAAGTCGAAGGGAAAGTTTGTGCCGCCACAGGTTGTTGAGCAATCGCTTATGAATATTATGGTCCCCGCTTTCGCATAGTATTTATGGGAGATTTCGGATCAGAGTGATAATAATAAACAGAGCCTGTGCAAATCTCCGTTGACCCAAACTGTACTCCTGCTATGATAGCTCGCGTTACATCGACTCACATCTGAGTCGGCCAATAGATCGTGGTCACCATGCTTGACCACGATCTTTTGTTAAACAGAACTTCCCCAGTTGGCCTATTTTCGACTCACGACATCACAAACTTCCTCACCGTACCGATTACAGTACGCCTCGGAAGCTTTGCTCGTCATTCATCGAAACTAGTCTCAACTGAAAAAGTTCTGATAGCTCGTGAGAAAGTTGACGAAAACGCAAGCGTTCGCTATAGTCCGACCGTAATTCATACGGCTGTTCGTGGGGGCTGAGGGAGTTCAGCAACCCATACCTCCTGCGAGACAGATGATTTGTCAGACTATGCTGAGCAAGAAACAAAAAGAGGGTATTATCAAAAAGTACGGCACACATGCGTCCGACACTGGTTCGCCACAAGTACAAATCGCCATTCTCACCAAAGAAGTCGAAGAATTGACGAAGCACTTGAAGGGTCACCGTAAGGACTTCAGCTCACGCCGCGGACTCATTAAAAAAGTTTCGGAACGTCGCCGCTTGCTCAAATATTTGGAGCGCGAAGATGAAAAAGCGTTTGCAAGCATTGTCGCCGACCTCGGCCTCAAAGCACAACAAGCAAGCGCAAAAATCGTATAAGTTTTTCCACACACCTCGCTCCGTGCGAGGTGTTGCGGTATACTGTCCTCAACATTTTTTTTTACGATATGCTCAACACTTCACAACGCCGCATTGGCGTGTTTATCGACATACAGAACATGTACTACAGCGCTCGAAACATTTACGGGCAGAAGGTCAATTTTCTGAACATCGTCAAAGCTGCAGCAGGCGACCAGCAACTTATTCGCGCTATTGCATACTGCGTTTCCACGAAAGGTGGCGACGAGCTCGCGTTTTTTGAAGCACTCCATTCCGTCGGCATTGAAGTCATGACGAAGGAACTGCTCGAATACGATTCAGGACACAAAAAAGGGGATTGGGATGTAGGGATCGCTATCGACGTTGTACGCATGTGCGACATGTTTGACGTCGTTGTGCTCGTGTCGGGCGACGGCGACTATGTCCCTGTCGGCGAATATGTGAAGAGTCGCGGCCGTATTTTCCAAGTTATGTCGTTCCGTGAGTCAACATCCACAAGGCTCGTCGATTTTGCTGATGTGTACACAAACCTTTCCGACGACAAGGGTCGTTACCTCATGGCAGCCTCCGGTCGCTCCCGTCCTGCAAAACATGGCGAAGCAAGCATTGACTTGACCGCAGTCGAAGACGAAGCAGGCGCTGCAGCACCAAAAAAGCCTGTTGTCGCCAAGAAAGCAACCGCTCCAGACGAAAAAGAAAAGGTCGACCAAGCACGCAAGCCACGCCGCTACAATCGTCATAAATAGTTGACATATCATCATCGAACCTGTTCGATGATGCTTGTTACTTATTTATAACCTCGGCCCGGGACATCGAGATCTTCGCAATATAGCGAGAGCTCTTGTGCCTCGGGCGGAAAAAACTATGCAAACACAGCGTTTTGCAATCGATTTTGGCGGAAAACCGCTTACGATTGAAGTTGGCAAATTCGCCAGCGCCGCCAACGGAAGCTGCACAGTGCAGTACGGAAACACCGTCGTGCTCGCCACGGCAGTGATTTCGAAAGACATTCGCCCTGGCATGGGATTCTTCCCGCTCATGGTCGATTTTGAAGAAAAACTCTACGCCGCAGGCCGTATTAAGGGTTCACGGTTTATTAAACGCGAAGGCCGACCGACAGACGAAGCCGTGCTCAACGCTCGCTTCATCGACCGCGCCATTCGCCCGCTTTTCGACCAACATATTCAAAATGACGTGCAAGTCATCGTCACCGTCCTCGCATTCGATGGCGAAAATGACGCCGACATTCCTGGCCTCATTGGTGCGTCGTGTGCGCTCCACATGTCCGACATTCCGTGGAATGGCCCGATTGCCGCAGTGCGTGTGAACAACGTCGACGAAAAGCTGATCGTCAACGGAACGTATGCACAGCGTGATGCGAGCACATTCGACGTCGACGTTGCGGGAACGGCCGAGAAAGTCATCATGATGGAAGCAAGCGCAAAGGAAGCACCAGAGTCTGTGGTACTCGACGCAATTGTTTTCGGGCGCAGTCAGTTGCAGCCCGTGATTGATCTTATCGAAACCGTTCGTAAAACAGTCGGCAAAGAAAAACGTGATCTTCTCACACCGAAAACCGATGCAGAACGTGCGACCGCAGTACATCGTGCAGAAATTATCACAAAAGCGGAGAGCAAGATCACGCTGCTTGTTGACGAGCTCATGTTTGGCGCGCCAAAAGCAAGTAAAACAGAACGTGCAGTTGCAAAGGACGAAATGAAGAAACGACTTGTCGACGCACTGAAGGCAGAAGAAATGTCCGATGACGATATCAAAATCGCAACAGGACGCATTGGTGACGTCATTGACCGCGAAGTGACGCGAATGATTTTGGACAAGGGTACGCGCGTTGACGGTCGCGGCATCGACGAAGTGCGGCCGCTTTCTGCAGAGGTTGGCGTGTTGCCATGCGTGCATGGTTCTGGGCTATTTATGCGCGGCGAAACGCAGGTGCTCTCTGTGGTGACACTCGGCGCGCCGGGCGACAAGCAGACACTCGACGGCATGGAAATTGTCGGAGAAAAACGCTACATGCACCACTACAATTTTCCACCATTCTCGGTTGGTGAGGCAAAACCACTTCGCGGTGCGGGACGCCGCGAAATTGGCCATGGTGCACTTGCAGAAAAGGCACTGGGCAACATGATTCCCCCGAAAGAGTCATTTCCATACGCAATTCGCGTTGTTTCTGAGGTATTCGGCAGCAATGGATCAAGTTCGATGGGTGCAACGTGTGGGAGTAGCTTGGCGCTCATGGATGCAGGTGTGCAGATTGCAAACCCCGTTGCAGGCATTGCAATGGGTCTTGCGAGCGACGGAACACGTTATAAAGTCATTACCGACCTGCAGGATTTGGAAGACGGCGAGGGTGGCATGGACTTCAAAATTACGGGTACAGAAAATGGCATCACCGCTATTCAGCTCGACACGAAAACCGATGGACTTCCGCACGACGTTGTTGTTGAGACTATTACAAAAGGTCGCGTTGCACGCCTCACCGTGCTCGACGTTATGAAAAAAGCGATCGCTGCACCACGGCCAGAGCTGTCGCCAAACGCGCCACGGATTATTACCATCATGATCCACCCTGACAAAATTCGCGAAGTTATCGGCCCGGGTGGTAAAATGATTAACGAAATTATCGCAAAGACTGGTGTCACCACAATCGACATCGAGCAGGACGGACTCGTGATGATTACATCCAAAGATGGTGTGTCCGCAGAAGCGGCGAAGCAATGGGTCGCCAATCTCACACACGACGTTGCTGCAGGCGATGTGTACGAAGGCGAGGTAGTGCGACTCATGGAGTTCGGTGCATTCGTGAACATTTTGCCCGGTAAAGACGGCCTTGTACATGTTTCCGAACTTGCACCATGGCGTGTCGAGAAAGTCACCGACATCGTGAAGCTCGGCGATAAAGTCAAAGTGAAGGTTATTGAAATCGACGACAAAGGTCGCACGAATCTTTCCATGAAACAGGCAGAGGGCAATGTGTATCCTGAACGCACGGGAAAACCAGCACCAAAAGCATAGGCACATGAACACGCCGCTCAACATTCCACTGAACGCCGCCCCCGCAACCCGTCGTGATACACGTCGGGTTGTTTCGGTTGTGTGTGGCGTTATTATTGGCGTATTGCTCGGCGTATTGATCTTCCGTGCGCCGTTTGCCACAAGCACAACGCTTTCGCTTGCTCCACTTCACACCATCGCAACACTGCGTATCCTCAAAACGCACGCAACAGAACGTATCATCTCCACACATCTCGGCATTCAACCACTGTTCCCAGGAAGTGTGTTGACGTGGGCCGATGCAATGAGCGCTGCAAAGAGTGAAATTGCTGTCTATGTACTCGAAGATGGTTCTTTTGCCTTTGGTGTCGACGCACTATTACCGCAGGCTATCGCATCAAAAGCATCGGAATATGATCTTCACGTCCGAGAAATCGGAAATACGAGTCTCATCGGTTCAAAAAAAACCATATTCCCCACAACACCAAATGCAACACTCGTCGTTTCTTCACTCCTCCCGTGGCATCAGGGTGAAGTCGTCGAGAATGGCCGTCGGCACAGTATTGCCGTCACCCGCAAAGGAATCACACTTCGTGGCAGTGGATTCGTTGCGGAGAAGGGCCGTGCAACTGTTCCGACTGGCTCACATGTACGCGCTCACCTTTCGCTCCCTGCCGATGCAAACAGCATTCCCGAAGAACTCATACCCCTTGCCATTGCTCCACTCGGCAGTTTTCTCGATCATTTTATCGAAAACGGTGGTGAGATCACTCTTTTTGACGATGCGAACAGCGAAGGGTTCTCTCTTACCACAAAAACAGGCGACATGACACAGGAAGACCTTGCCGCAGCAGGCAAAGATATTATAAACAGGCGACGTTTGTCTACGCGTGTGTTGACAAACGTCGACGGAACACGTTACTCGGAGATCTATAGCGACAGCACAAACATTATCGTTGACATACGCGCAGAAGAAAACTTTAGCCTCATAACACTCACAGATGACACGGGGGCTACAATCCGCATGACACGGACACCGAGCACTATTACCATCGCAAATAGTAAAATTAGCATTGAAAAAGGCGAGCAAATCTACTCTTCTTGCCTACGAAGTGCACACACATGGATGCAAACTTCACTCCTCAACGACACACCGCTCGTTACCAACGAAAGCAGCGATGCACTTCTTGTGTTCACAAAAATGTTCTCCGAGGTCGCATTCAATGACCGCAACGCGCGCTTCTGTTGGTAACTATGTGGATAACATGAGTTTTCCACACAAGTTATCCACAGGCATACACCAAATTTATGCCAATATTTATCCACAGTTGAACATCTACTCAATGTTTGCAGGGCTTGCGTGCTGTTTACAATAGTTGTTCAGCAAACTATACTTATTACGTGATTCACTTCACACCTGTTCATTCCACAAATCCTACGAATCCCAAGAAGCAATTGGGACTGACATAGGGGAGGTTTCCGAAGCCCCCACGCACTGTGCTTCGGAGAACACCTCACTGCTGTACTCTTCAAGTGCACGGCGCCAGGGGGAACTCGGCTGAGCCGAAGCTGCACCACGCACGCGAGGAAACCCAAGTAAGGGTAGAGCAGGTCGTCAACGCAGTCGCTGTTGACGCCGAAGGGACGTTGCGTCGCCTTGTTATGCACCGCATGACACGGCAACCCAACGCCCCAAACCGGTGTCCAAACACTGCCCATCTCGGGCGCAGACCATTCCGATCGAGGAAAGGGATATATTCTATCCATCTTTCATTCTGGCTTCATTGCCTTACTCCTCCATCGCACGTCGGTTTGCGCCTTTTCTTTTTCCCACGATTTGCTATAGTGCGAAGACGATACATCTTTTTCCATATATGAACGCAAAACTTCTCAGGGAACTTCGCGCCATGCTGGACTCGGAACGCCTCAAACTCCAAAATGAGCTCGACAATATTGCACGCCGCGGAAAGTCTTCCGACGGTACTTTTGCGACAGACTTTCCGTCACACGGCGATAAAGAAGACGAAAATGCCGCGGAAGTAGCTGAGTTCAGCGACAACCTCTCATTGAGCAGCGAACTTGAGTCTGCCATGAAAGACATCGTTTCCGCCATAAAAGCAATGGAGAACGGCACTTACGGCAAATGTAAATATTGCCAGCAGGTTATTGATGTACAACGCCTCATGGCACGCCCAACATCAACGTCGTGTATTGCATGTAAAAAGACCCTCACTCAGGAAGTATAGTGTGAAATTTTCATACGCCGTCTTCATATGTGTCACCGCGTTGGTCGTGGCGCTTGTCGACGGCGTTTTGAAATTCGCTGCTATCCGCACATTCCCAAGTGATAATACACCGCTCAATCCTATTTTTGATCTCGCGCTCCACAAAAACCCTGGCATTGTCTTTGATCTCAATATTCCGCTCTCAATCATCCTTCCTATCACCGCCGTACTCTGCATTGCGCTCTTACACCAAGCCTGGACGCTTCAAAAAACCTCACCGCTCTCTGCTGCGTCGCTCGTCGTCATTGTCATTGGCGCACTCGGCAATGCTGTCGACCGTATGGTCAATGGATTTACCACAGATTACCTCATATTTTTTCGCCTCACCGCAATCAACCTGTCAGATATCCTCATCCTCGCTGGTATCGTTTTATATTTCATCTATAATAAGGGGAGACTCCCCACGATAGGCGCAAATTTTTAAATCACTCCCCGTACTAATTTGTGTATGGGATCATTTTGCGTTTCCGCAGCAGCCGTTCTTGGGCTTTCTGCAAAAACTGTTACTGTAGAAGCAGACATTACATCGGGCTTGCCCAAATTCCTCGTTGTCGGACTCCCCGACACGGCGATTAATGAATCACGGGAGCGCGTGCGCGCGGCAATAAAAAACAGTGGGCTACCGTTTCCACGAACGCACATCACCGTAAACCTCGCGCCTGCAGACATTCGCAAACAAGGCCCTGCGTACGATCTTGCAATTGCCATAGCACTCTTGGCGTCGCACGGACACTTCGAAAATAGCGTACCACTCACACGTTACGTCTTTTTCGGCGAGCTTTCCCTCGACGGGAGGCTGCGCCCTGTGCGAGGCGCGCTCCTCGCCGCAATGATGGCGAAACGAGAAGGGTTTGCAGGAATCATTGTCGCCGAAGAGAATGCAAACGAAGCCTCACTTGTCGAAGGTCTCGCGGTGTTCCACGCAAAAACATTACTTGAGGTGGTTACAGCATTTGTTGACGGTACGGAACCCGCGCAATACATCCGCAAAGAAAAAGAGGACTCGGTACAGAGCTATGAACACGACTTTGCACACATCAGGGGTCAAGAAAATGTGAAGCGAGCGGTAGAAATTGCGGCAGCGGGCGGTCACAACATTCTTCTCTCGGGCTCACCGGGGTCAGGAAAAACAATGCTTGCACGTGCATTGCCATCTATCCTACCTGACCTTTCGTTCGAAGAGGCGCTCGAAGTCACCATGATTCACTCCGTAGCAGGCATTGTCGACACGCATGATGCGCTCGTGCACACCCGACCGTTCCGTTCACCGCATCATACAAGTTCTGGTATTGCGCTTGTGGGTGGCGGCACGTGGCCGCGCCCAGGAGAAATTTCGCTTGCACATCGCGGTGTGTTATTCCTTGATGAATTCCCCGAGTTCTCACGCAACGTCCTTGAAAATCTCCGTCAGCCCCTTGAAGACGGTGTAATAACCGTTGCGCGCGCTGCAGGGAGCTTGGAATTTCCCGCACGCTTCATGCTCATTGCTGCGATGAATCCATGCCCCTGCGGCTACCTTCACGACACCATTCGTCCCTGCGTCTGCACACCAAACCAGATCATGAAGTACCAACAACGTATCTCCGGACCGCTCCTCGACCGCATTGACTTGGCGTGTGACGTTCCGCGTGTAGAATTTGAAAAACTCACCGGCACAACAGCAAGTGAGATGTCATGCGACATTCGCCTTCGCGTGCAGCAAGCGCGCGATCGCCAGCTTGCACGCAGCGGCGTCACAAAAACAAAAACAAATGCAGAACTTCGTCCACCGCACCTTCTCACCGCGTGTCAGCTGAACGAAGAGTGTATGGCGCTGCTCCGCCAAGCCGTTGACCGCCTCGGCCTTTCCGCTCGCGCCTACACGCGCGTCTTACGTGTTGCCCGAACAATCGCCGACTTGGCCGCAAGCAACGTCGTTCTCCTCGCTCACGTCGCCGAAGCGCTCCAATATCGCCCCCGTGTTGCCGCAGCGTAGCAACAAAAATTCCTACCGAATATACTCAAGCGGATTTGAAAATTTTCCGTTCGCAATAACTTCGAAGTGGATGTGGGTGCCCGTTGATGTCCCTGTAGAACCACAACGGCCGATAGGTGTGCCTGCAGTAATTTGCTGGCCAGTTTGCACGTAGAGCGAATAGTGATGGCCGTAACGCGTCACCAAACCGTTTCCGTGATTGATTTCGACGACGTTGCCGTAACCGCGCTTCACCCCCGAAAACTGCACAATACCGTCGGCTGCGGCATAGTTATCGTTTGTGGACGTGCCGTTGGCGTGACCGTTGCAGTCAATGTCCACACCCGTATGATACCAGCTCAAACCACGCACGATGTACGTCAAATCGGTCGGCCATACCATTTTGGTGCCGTTTGCGAGTTTTGGTGTTGATGTCGACGGCGTACCGCTAAAAATGCTCCCCACTGCACTCTTCCGGCTCACAGGTATTGGTGCCTTTATTTCGCCGCCCGGCACAATAACGCTCTGACTGACCTGCAGACCCTGCGCGTCGTCGATGTTGTTGTACGCAAGAATTTGATCCTCGGTGACACTATACTTTTTCGCGATCGCCGCAACGGTATCGCCGCGTTTGACGCTATGCACGACGCCAGAAACGGGAAGAATCTTCAACGACTGACCCGGTTTCACAATGGAACGCACAGAAAGACTGTTCGCCCAGAGAAGCGTATTCAAACTAATCCCATAGGACCCTGCGATCGTCGACAACGTATCGCCGTCTTTTACCGCATACTCCACAATCGCGTCACGCGGCGCAACACTCGCTCCGCTTTCGGAGATTGCAAGCGACGACAAACTCCCACCAACAACCGTCGCAGAAGATGCGTCAACGTCCTCGCCGCCTGCCGCAAGCGGAGCAGAAAGCACTC
This sequence comes from Candidatus Uhrbacteria bacterium, assembly GCA_943359325.1. Lineage (GTDB taxonomy): Bacteria > Patescibacteriota > Patescibacteriia > UBA9934 > UBA9934 > UBA11707. The sequence goes on from CALRHD010000004.1 coordinate 28,459, forward strand.
CTGCAGAAATGTACTTCACCGGCGTCGACTGCGTCACAACGTCGATATCAGCATATTCGTCGATAAGCTGCTCGGCATTATTTGTGACCAAACCATACATAAGCGTCCGCTGGCCATATGTTTCCGCACGAACGTCAGCAAGCTGTAGATTGACCACACCTGCCGTCACCGCAATGCCAATAGCAACAACATGCAACATGTGGCGATTCGCCACCAGATACATAAGGCGGTTCTTCGCAGGGCGATACCAGTGCGAAAACCTACGGCGCACAGTGTAAAGAATGTGGTACGCGGGAATGACGATACGCGGCAGTGAAAAGCGCCAAACACCAAAAATCGGGCGAACGACCACACGGCCAACCACACGGCCGATCGCTTTTAGCCCCACGAGAGCACGAATGCCATGTAAACCTACGCGAACAAGGAGAGTTTTCATGCATCTCGCATTGTACGCCCAACGAGCGGCGTGGTCAAAAGAATTCTGGGCACAGAAAAATTTAATTTGGCTAAAAATAGCCAAAGAATTGACATCAATTGTCAAGCTGCCTATACTCCTGCCATCACTTTTTTCCTCTTATGTCCCATACTTTTGAAAAATTGTCCGAGAACAAAGTAAAAATCACCGTCACCATTCCTGCGGCGGCTGTTACCGACGCGTGCATCGAGGCAGCTGAACACATGAGTAAGGAGATGTCGTTTCCGGGATTTCGTCCGGGACATGCGCCATACGACGTCGTCAAGCAAAAAGTCGGCGAGATGGCTATTTTAGAACACGCAGTCGAAGAACTCGTACGCGAAACGTTTGTCGAGGCAATGCTTGCCGAAGATTTAGAGACTGTTGGCCAGCCATATTTCACCATGAGCAAACTTGCTCCTGGGAATGACGTTGTGTACACCGCGGAAATTTCCCTCATGCCTGACATCACAAAACTCGCGGACTACACAACACTTTCTGTGTCACGAAAAGACATTGAACCAAAAGAGGAGCTTGTTGCGCAGGCCGCAAAAGATTTACTCCGCATGCAAACGCGTGAAATTCGTGCAACAAAAGACTACACGCTTGCAAAAGGCGATAAGGCGGTCGTGCATTTGCACATGAAAAAAGACGGCGTGACGCTCGAAGGCGGCGAAAGTCAAAATCATGGTGTCTACACAAACGAGGCGCACTATATTCCGGGGTTTGTCGACGAGATTGTTGGCATGAAAGAGGGCGAGGAACGCACATTCACACTGAAATTTCCAGACGAACATTACCAAAAACACATTGCAGGGCAGAGCGTTGACTTTGTCGTAAAACTCAATGAGATTTTCACGCTTGAGTCGCCAGTTATTGACGATGCGTTCGCGAAGTCGCTTGGGCTTGCCTCGGCAAGCGATGTCAATATCAAACTCCGCGAAAATCTTCGTACGGAAAATGCAGCCGAAGAAGAACGACGCCTCGAAAAAGCGGTACTCGACGCCATTGCGGACAAATCGACGTTCGACACCATTCCCGATCTGCTTGTAAATCAAGAAATAGAAAAGATGTTGCGCGAGCTCGAATACCACATTGAGCAGCAAGGTGGAGAATTCAAGCAATACCTCACACACATCGGCAAAACTTTGCCTGAACTCAAGCTCGACTTTGCCGCACCTGCATTGCAACGCGTAAAAATCGGGCTCGTACTGCGCAAAATTCAACACGAACAAAAGATTACCGTCGACGCCGCAGCAGTAGATGCAGAACTCGACAAAATGGCGGCAACATTCAAGGAAACCGACGACGCCCGCAAGGAAATCTACGAACCACAATATCGTGACTACATTGAACGCCAGCTCGTGAACCGGAAAACGATTGAGATGCTAAAAATGGCGATGGTGAAATAACGACATGAAAATCGGAGGTCACAAATTGTGACCTCCGATTTTTTAGTGGTAAACTTGCGCTATATGAAGTCCGTCATCCCACACGAACGTATCGAGAGCCGAATTTACATCATTCGTGGGGTAAAAGTGATGCTCGACCGCGATCTTGCAGGTCTTTATGGCGTAAAAACCATGGTGCTCAACCAGGCGGTACGAAGAAACATTGAAAGGTTTCCTGATGATTTCATGTTTCAACTTACTAAAGAAGAATTCATAAATTGGAAATCACAAATTGTGATATCCAAATCCGACCGTAAAGGCTTACGAAAGACACCTCTCGTCTTTACTGAACAAGGAGTCGCCATGCTTTCAAGTGTGCTAAAGAGTAGGCAAGCTGTTGCGATCAATGTTCAGATCATGCGCACATTTATGAGAATCCGTGACATGGTTCGGAGCGACGAGCAGCTTCTGCGCCGCCTCGACTACATGGAGCAGCATTACGATCAACAGTTTAAAATTGTTTTCGACGCACTCCGCAGTATGTACACGAGTAAGGACGAGCCTTCAGAGATTGGTTTTAAGGCGAAAAAATCTTAAATTAGGGCTCTATGCGTTTTGGTGCACACGTGTCAGCGGCGGGAGGGCTTTGGAAGGCCGGACCAGCAGGGAAGGAACTGGGATGTGAAGTCATCCAAATATTTTCGCGTTCGCCACAAATGTTCCATGCAAAGCCCATTAGCAATGAAGACGCAGAAAAGTTTAAGGAGTCGATGAAAGAAAACGGCATCGAAGACGCCTATATTCATGCACCGTACATCGTGAACCTTGCGTCGGCGAAAAACACGACGCGTTTTGGTTCCGTAAAGATTCTCCGTGACGAATTGGAGCGCGGAACACAGCTTGGTGCAAAAGCGATCATGTTTCACCCCGGATCAGCGAAGGAAGTCGGACAGGAAGCGGGTATTGAGGCCGTTATCAAAGGTCTCGATCGAATTCTCGATGGGTACGAGGGTTCATGCCAGCTCCTCATCGAAATCTCTGCTGGTGCTGGTGCGGTGATGGGAGATGCATTCGAAGAGATCGCTGCTTTCATCAACGGCGCAAAACGTGGAAAGGAAATCGGAGTCTGTTTTGATACCCAGCATGCGTTTGCCTCTGGATACGATCTTCGAACCAAAAAAGATGTCGACCAAACATTCGAAGACTTTGATCGCATAATCGGCCTCAAGAAGCTCGTCGCGTCACACTGCAACGATTCAAAGATAGAATTCGACGGCCACAAAGACCGCCACCAACACCTTGGGCACGGCTTCATTGGCGCGGACGCTTTCAAATTCATCGTCCACCACCCCAAACTCCAACACATCGACCTCATACTTGAAACACCGTTCGACGGCGAAGAAGAAAAGGGAAGTCGTGAAGAAGATATCGCGCTCTTAAAGAAATTTCGCAATGAAATGAAGTAATGTGATTATCACGATTCACGTCAAACCCAACGCAAAAGTCACTAGGGTCGTCGGTGTGCTCGATGTCCGAACGTTTATTATTGCGCTTCATGCCCCTGCAACAGAAGGTAAAGCGAATGATGCGCTTATCACGTTTTTAAGTGAAGCGCTCGATATTGCAAAAACGTTTATCGTCATAAAACGCGGCCACGGCAGTCGCATAAAACAGATCGAAATCCCCGACGATACAAGCCTCGCCGCACTTCGTGGATAACACTCTTGACGTGCGAGACGAAAGGGCTATCATGAAGATGAAGAGACTCCTCATCCTAGCGCCGTGGGATGAGGAGTCGTCTATTTTTTCGTCTTTTTTTACGGCAAATCTACACCACCTTTTGTAAACGGATGGCAACGGAGAATTCGATATACACCCTTTGAAGAACCGACGACAATACCGTTTTTCATGACCGCCTGTCGCGTAAATTCCGAACACGATGGATAAAATGGACAAAATCCGTGAGGGAACATTCCCTTCATGGGTCCGTGATCAAACGACAATGTTTTTTGGTACAGCTGAATCGGGGCGCAGTAACTTCGCCTTAGTAAGGACGCGCAAAAGTCTCGACTCTTTTTCATGATAGTCGAGATCGATCGCAAGTTTTGACGTGAGAAGAAGGACGTCATAGCCGGGAAGGATACGTGGGAGAAAAAGGCGAATGATTTCTCGATATTGTCGCCGAACGCGGTTGCGGACAACTGCGCTTTTACTCACTTTTGTTCCCACGACAACTGCAAAGCGCGAATGCTTTTGTTTGTTCGGCGTAACCTTCGCACCACACGCGTCGTCGAACACACTCAACTTTGCTCGAAGGGTGCGAGCAATATCCTGATCATGGCGAAGCCGGTGCTGCATGGTCAACATAGAGGGAGTATACACAAAACCGCGCAAACGCGCGGCAGTGTGATTATCGTGGGCGTGCAACAACTGTAAGACGCTTTCGACCCTTTGCGCGACGGCGCTTGAGTGTGGCGCGACCATCCTTTGTGAGCATCCGCTTTCGGAAGCCGTGCACCCTCGCACGAGCTCGCTTTTTTGGTTGATAGGTTCGCTTAGGCATAAAAGTAGAGTGAGTATAGGTCGCCCGCAAATAAATGTCAAAGTTTCTGCGTGTTGTGTACAAGTTCCGACTTTATCCACATATTTTACCGAGTTATCCACAGTTACAATGATTTTAAGCAAAATTCTGTGGGGTTGAGGGGTGTGGATATGTAGGCTATGATGTGCCCAGTCGTTGGAATGAGGTCGCTTTTTTTCGCGACCTAGCCATCGCGTACTCCGCCAATTATGAACACCCATGAACTCTGGCAGGCCGTACTCGGAGACCTTGAGCTGAAGACAAGCAAGGCAAATTTCTCTGCGTGGTTTCATAACACGTTTGTCAGTGAGTATTGTGCCGGCGAAGTGATCATTGGCGTTCCCAACACCATTTGTAAGGATTGGATGGAAAAGCGTCACCATCGCGACATTATCGAAGCGATACAGAATGCAACAAACATCGCCGTGCGTAGCCTCGTCTACCGCGTTGAAACAAAAAACTCCCTCCCCACACCTATTATTCTCCGCGTTGAAACGCCCGTGGCAAAACAGGAGGACTATGGTTTTGTCACCACGCAGGGTGGTGTTGTCGATGCACCGCCCACAAGCAACATTTCGCTCAACAGCACATACTCATTCAGCAATTTCGTTGTTGGTAAGCAAAACGAGCTCGCGCATGCTGCGGCTCAGGCCGTTGCCGCACAACCCGGAGGCACCTACAATCCGCTTTTTGTGTATGGCGGTGTCGGACTGGGTAAAACCCATCTTCTTCACGCGATTGCGAATGAAATGCGCCGTAAAAACCCGAATGTCCGCGTTGTGTATGTCACCTGCGAGCATTTTACAAACGACTTCATTCACTCCGTCCGTATTGGAAAGGGCAAGGAGTTCAAAGATCGCTATCGTGGTGCTGATCTGCTCTTAATCGACGATATTCAATTTATTACCGGCAAAGAGGGAACGCAGGAAGAATTTTTTCACACGTTTAACACCCTCCACCAAGAAAACAAACAAATCGTCATTTCGTCAGACCGTCCTCCGAAAGCAATCCCGTCACTCGAAAAACGCCTCCAATCGCGCCTTGAGTGGGGAATGCTCGTCGACGTTGGCACGCCCGACCTTGAAACACGCATCGCGATTCTCCAAAAAAAGTGTATGGAGAAAGGGGTGGCACTCGACCATGAAATTCTGCACTACGCCGCATCCACAATCTATTCAAACATTCGTGAGCTCGAGGGCGCACTCAATAAAATTATCGCATACCACCAGTTCAAAAACATATTGCCAACGCTCGAGAGCGTCAAACCCATTCTTGCGAGCTTCGAGTCCGAGAATACAAAAAAAACGGTCACACCACGTCAGCTCATTCACATCGTTTCGGAATATTTCGACCTTGCAATAGAAGAAATTCTCGGAAAAAGTCGCGAAAAACGTCTTGCCTTCCCACGACAAATCATCATGTATCTCCTTCGTGAAGAAATGAAGAGTTCGTATCCGTCGATTGGCAGCGAGCTTGGTGGTCGCGACCATACCACCGCAATGCACGCCTACACAAAAATCTCTGGCCTCATGCATAAGGACGATCGCCTGCAAAAAGATATGGAGCTAATTAAACAGCGCCTCTACACATCATGACCTATCCACAGAATTTGTGGATAATGCTGTGGGCAACACCGTGTACAACTATGTGTGTTCGCCTGTGACAGAAAAGCACATAACGTGCGTCGCAAAACATCTCAAGAGTTATCCCTTCCCTCACCACCACATTCATCGCCGCTTACACACAGTCGCCTACGCCATTTTCAAAAAGCAGAGTAGGCCGGAATCCACTTATGAGACTTATCCCCCTCCTTACAAGTTACTGTTACTAAAAAGTTTTAAAATATCACTCACATGAAATTTTCCTGTACGAGAGAGAACCTTTATCAGGGTCTCGCTATCACAAGTCACCTAGGAGCGAGGGCAGTAAACCTTCCCATTCTTAATAATGTTCTTTTAAAGGCAGATAACGTCGGACTTAAACTTACTGCAACAACAATAGACCTTACGGTTACCTGTCTTGTTCGCGGAAAAGTCGACCAGCAAGGGGAATATACTGTTCCTGCGAAACTTTTTTATGATTACGTGAATCTTTTGCCGAGTGAGCGTGTGGACCTTGATTTGCTCGACAAGGCGATTTCCGTTGTGTGCACAGGGTCGAAAACGAAAATCGTTGGTATGCCCGCTGCAGACTTTCCGTTTGTGCCGCAGGTGACGGGAGGAGCGATCTTTCACGTTCCTGTTGCGGCGTTCGATGTGGCGCTCTCACAGGTGTTATTTGCGATTGCGACAAACGAATCACGACCCGACATTACGGGCGTGTGCATGAAATTTTCGACAGAGGGTGGTATACGGACGCTGACGCTTGCGGCGACAGATAGTTATAGGCTCGCAGAGCGTGTTGTGCCTGTTGCGGATGGCGCCGACGACACGCGGCAGATTATCATGCTCGGGAGAGCGCTCGCTGAGCTTCGTGTGATTTTCAGTGTCCTTCGTGACAGTGTCGACGCACCAGAAAACATAGAACTTGAAGTGACCGACAGTCAGGTTGCGTTCCGCTTTGGGAACGTTGAACTTATTTCCCGTACTATCGACGGAAAGTATCCTGACTACAAACAGATTATTCCAACAAAATCACAAACTGAGATTATTTTGTCGCGCCAAGCACTCGTGCAGGCGGTGAAACGGGCAAGCCTCTTCTCGAAAATTGGGCTTTTTGATGTTCGTCTCGAGATTCAGCCCGACGTAAGGGGTATTGTGCTTTCTGCAACCGATGCAGATAGAGGAGAAAACACCGTGACACTCGAAGGCGACGTGACCGGCCCTGTAAATGTCATGGTTTTGAACTATCGCTATCTCCTCGACGGCCTGAACGCCATTTCAACCGAAAAAGTTGCCGTTCGCATGGTCGACGGCTTCAGCCCGTGCGTTCTTGTCCCACAGGGCTCAACAGACGCCTACCTCTACATCATCATGCCGATTCGGCAGTAGGGAAGGTTACGGCACTACGGTTTCAACGATCGACGTCACTGTACCTGAGATGGATTCCCTTACGAACACACGGACAGGTGTAGCGTCGGCAGTTGTGGTGTCGTTGTAGGTGGCAGTTGCGCTTATGACATACTCCGCCTCGCTGGGTAGCGACCACGACACCGCATTAATCGACGACGGGCTCACAACGATTGCAATCTCTGATATCGCGCCCGTCCAGAGGTTTTTTGCGCTCACCGTTAGCGCCGTCGCATTCGCTGCATTCGCGAGCTCTACGGAAATCGTGTAGGTCGCCGATGTTTTCTCGATGGTTTGATTGCTGAACGGATTTGTTATCAGTGGTCCTTCGATACCATTGCCCGCCTCAGTAACGGTCACTGTAACATCGTCGCTCGCATTGTTATCAACATCATCGTATACGGTTGCGGAAAGCGTGTGGTTGCCTTGTGCGACCCACGACGGAAGCGTCACGATGTCGCCATCCATGTTTGTGCTGCTCCCCACATACGTTCCGTCGACGTTGAATTCGATACGCGAAAACTCTCTGTGCAACTCAACGCGATATTCGACGCCAAACGAGCGGCCAACATCGCTATGGTTGTTCGGATTTTTTATGGTGATTTCAGGAGTATTTCGCGGGGTATGGATATCATCTTCTTCGGTCGGCACCGTGCAACTTTCATACGGCACCTCGCCGTCCTTCAGCGTCGCATTGTGGCGCGTAATAAAGTCGGCAATGGCTGCTTCCCACGTTGCGTAGTACGGATCGCGGCTTGGGTCGAGCGGCGCCATGCCACGCGGATCGTCCTTGTTGATGTAGTGAAGAATGCTGTGGTACTCGCCGCACGCCACGGTTTTGCGGAATCGTTCAGGCGTGTGTTCTGTTGCTAATTTGCCAGAAACGGTGTCGATCGTGACGGTTTGCGTAGGCATAACGCCGTCAAGGACGGGTTTTCCTGTCATGGGGATTTCTGCAGCGGGGAATGACTCTACGGCCGTTCCTGCAAGCGCTTTTTGCATGTACTGGTGCCAAATTGGTGCAGCGACAATACTGCCGTCGGCGCGGTTATTCATCTGTGTGCCGTCGGTGTTCCCAACCCAAACGCCCGCAACGAGAGACGGTGTGTAGCCCATTGTCCACGCGTCGTTGTAATCGTTTGTTGTACCCGTTTTTGCGGCAATAGGGCGGTCGGAAAGGTAGAGGAGATTACTTGCACCGAAAACATATTCGCGACTCGCTTCGTCGGAAAGCACATTCGAGGTGATGGCGGTAATCGCACTATCAAGCACGCGTTCGCCTTCATGTTCCTCGGGCTTGAATTCGTCGATTACATTGCCGTCCGAATCTTCGACCTTGAGAATCCCGACGATGTCACGTTTTGTGCCGTTGTTCGCAAGCGTTGCGTAAGCGCGTGCATGCTCGATGAGCTCGACTTCACCGCCACCGAGCACAAGCGAGAGACCGTAGTTTGAACGGTCGGTAAGCGTGGTGTAACCCATGCGGTTGAGGAAATCGAGCGCGCGATTTACGCCGACCAAATACAGTGTCTGAACCGCGGGGAGGTTGAGAGAGCCTTGGAGCGCTTTTCGCATGGTAAGCGGCCCGCGCTCGCCACCGTCATAATTATGTGGCGCATACGGACCAGTTGCAGTGGGGTATGTGGTGTTTACATCCCATAAAATGGTGTTTGGCGTGTACCCCTTTTCAAACGCAGCGGTATAAATAAGCGGTTTCATGCTTGAACCAGGCTGGAGTGGACGCAAGGTGACGTTCACTTGCCCCTGTATATCGTCGTTAAAATAGTCCGCACTTCCCACCATCGCAAGGACTTCTCCGGTTTTCGGGTCGAGCGATACAAGTCCCGCGTTGTTGAAGCCGTATCGTTCGCTGTTGAGTCCCATGCCGTATGCAACCGCGTCCTGTGCGATGGTTTGTTTGTTATAGTCGAGTGTTGTCGTGACACGCAGCCCGCCTGTTTCAATATTACGGTCAGGGTACGTTTCTTCAAGAAGCTGTTTGACCCACATGACGAAGTGTGGCGCAGTTTTAAGACCAGCTTCTTTGGGAATAATCGTTGTATCTTCCGTTTTTGCAACGTCAACATCGGCTTGTGATGCGTAACCAAGTTCGGCCATGCCGTCGAGCACCCAGTCGCGACGTGCGGTGAGCATGTCGGGGTTGTTCAGATAACGCGTGGGTTGGCGAACGATCGCGGAAAGTGTCGCACACTCGGCGAGATCGAGGTCCTTCGCGCTTTTATCAAAATACGCATTCGATGCAGCCTCAATTCCGTAGTTAGTGGAACCGTATCCGATTTCGTTAAAATACATCTGAAGAATCTGCTCCTTTGAAAAATTACGCTCAATCGCAAGAGATAAAATAATTTCCTTGAATTTGCGAGTAAACGTGCGTTCGTTGGTGAGAATGGCATTTTTGACGAGCTGCTGCGTGATTGTTGATGCACCTTGTGCGCGGTTGAGGTGAACGATGTCGCTAAAAATTGCACGGGCAATACCTCGGAGATCGATGCCGTTGTGCGTGAGAAAGCTGCGATCCTCGGCGGTAATAGTTGCGTCAATGAGGTTGGCGGGAAGCTCGTCGTATGTGATAAGCGTGCGTTTTTCGTCGCCCGAAACTTCGTAGAGCAAATGCTCGCCCGTGCGATCGTAGATTTTGGTAGTCTGGGAGACGTCCTGGAAAAGGAGTGAATTAGGGTCAGGAAGGGTGTGTGAAATCCATGCGTAGGCAAGGAGAAAGAGAATAGCAAAGCCGAAAAACGCGACAAAAGCTGTAAGGATGACGTTTTTTATGAGTGTTTTTTTGTCGACTTTGATAAATGCCGCCTTGAAGAGTCGCCCGAAGCGGGATTTGGAAAGATGGGAACGGTATTGCGAATATCGCTGCATAAAGCGGAAGTCCCGATCTACGGGAAGGATACGTTTGACTCGTGGATGGAGTATAGAAAATTTTTTGCGAAAATGCAACAAAAGATAGCCAAAATTTGGCTAATATTCGCAAAGTCAAGCCCTGTTTTGATTGACGATTAGGGGTTAAAATGCTAGAATGACAAAGTCATCTCGGAGGAGTTCTGAGGTGTTTTTGTTTCAGTCTATGAAAAATCTTCGCATACAGTCATTCGTCCATACCGCAAAGCAGTCTCCTATCGAGATTGCTATTGTGGCGGTCATGGTATTCGCACTGTTTGTCGGCATTATGCCGAACATAGTAGAGGCAGACGAACGTCCTGCGGAGTTTGCTTTTATCGATAAATTGACGTCGCTCCGCATTGCGTCCATGCAGAACCAGGTCAAACAATACGGTGTATTTCCGAAGTCTGATCTTCGTGGTCCGTCGTATACAATGACTGTTCCTGCAACGGCGTATAATAGTGAGATTGGCCAAACGGACAGCACGCCATTTATTACGGCGTCTGGGACACATGTTCGCCCAGGAGTGATTGCGGCAAACTTTTTGCCTATCGGTACGCGTGTGAAGATCCCCGATCTTTACGGCGATCAGGTGTTCGTTGTTGAAGACCGTATGAACGCCCGTTACCACAAACGTGTCGACATTTGGATGGAACATCATGCGGACGCCATTGCATTTGGTGTGAAAAACATTGCCATCGAGGTTTACAACTAACAACAAAGCAGGCGCTTCGGCGCCTGTTTTGTTTTACGCGTCTCGGACGCGAATACTCGACTCTTGTAGGGTTATTTGTTGTCGGGTATCATTTCTATATATGAAAAATCTATTGTTTGCAGCAGCGGTGGTGTTGGTCTTAGGAGGATTTGGGTGCAAAACAGTAGAACCTGCAGCTGTCCCGGACACGAGTGCGAATGGTACGTCGTTAAAGGCGGAAGAGAAGGTTGAGGGCGTGTGGCATTTGACGTTTAATTTGCCAAAGGACTGGGTCATGGTTCCGCAATACGCAGAAGATTTTGAGAAACCCATCACGAGCCGCCCCATCAACTCTCAGCTGACCGACGTTGTGGTGCAGAGCACGAATAAGGTTATTGCATTAACCGGACACTCTGATTTGCCCGAGGGAACGTTTATCACAGACGACTACACGTATATTCGTGCGTTCAGGATGGATAAAGCGAGCATCGTGCCTGCGGAAGCCGAAGATATTGGCAATGGTTTTTCTCGTCTCGTGCAAGGAGTGAACGCGACATTTTACATGAAGGGGCAGTATGCGAACTACAAATTTGTTGTATACCGCGACAATGCCGACCTTTCTGTTGCCGAGAATGTTGTGAAAAGTGCAAAAGAAGTAACTGACTTTGTTGCCACACCGTAAGTTTTTTGATAGCCTTGAGCGGCTGACGGCACTGCCACCAGCACCACGGCCGCATGGCGAAGTGGTTAACGCGGCGGTCTGCAAAACCGCTATGCGCCGGTCCGACTCCGGCTGCGGCCTCCATCCCCCTTTGCCCAATATGAATTGGGCTACGGAGGGATGTAAAATGAAATCCCCAATAAAGTGGGGATTTTATTGTTTCAGGAGGGAGCGAATCGGCACAGATAGCACGCGTTGCCCACCGGTTGCCCAAACTTCTGATTTTGCCCTCGGATTTTCGAGAACCATGACTGCGTCACGGAGGCAGGAGGGCCGCTTTTTTATTTGCCACATCGTAGTATAATCAACCTTGGAGGAAGATAACATGACCATCGATTTGCTCAAGTTCGCCGCTCCGTGGGAGCGCCCGGACCATCAGCCTGATTTCCGTTTCGGAGGAGCCGCAACGCCAGCGACCATGGACTTACCGGTGCCCGAGTGGGCACTGCGGCACATAGTAACCGCGGTTTCATCGTTCCCAATGGCGGAAGCCCGAATCCCTGATCGCGCAATTACTTCCAATAAACTCTCAACTGCCGACGGCCAGATCATCGAATTTCCGTTCGAAGGTCCCGCCTGGGTGTTCTTCCTGGACCTCGCTCCTGGTGCGCCGTGGGCACATGAATGCAGGTATATCGCTGTCGTGAAGGGCCGCGATCCTTACCTCATCGAGGCTTGGAGCATGCCAGATCGGCGCGCGGACGGAATCCGCTTCATACACCAGCGTGCTCTCCCGCACATCATGCACAGGCGGACGCCCAGCGCTGCAAGTCGTGGGTAAGAGGCTTCGCGGTACGTAGACGGGGCGGACAACTAGCGCTTCGTCGAGTGTCCCCATGGGCACTCATTTGTTTTTGCAAGGTACAAAACAAAAGGCAAATTACGTCTCAAACAAAATCCGCATGACTTGCGGCAGCTCCATGGAGGCAAGATTTTTGGGGATAGTAGAAATAATATGCTTCACGACGTCGGTGTGAAGCGCATCGACAAGTTCGTTTTTGTTGGCTTCTGGAACGCAAAGAATGATGTCGACAAATTCATCTCGTGTGAGCTCTTGCAGTGCATTGGAAAGTGCATGGTATAGCTCGAGGCGGCGGTGTTGCTTTGCGGCGTCGAGGTCGGGCATTCCCGTGCCATTCGGTCGCGTTTCACGTTCGACGGGCTCTAATTCCGACGTTTCAATGACGCTATGCGCGATGATTTCGCGGTCATCAAGTGCAAAAAGTTTTGCGAGTTCGTTGTTCGTGAGAACGAGTAGCGTCTTTTGTGCAAAAGCAGGGTAGTGCTCCGAAATGTGCATACCCTTATAGTATAAAGCCGAAAGCCGAAAGAGGAAAGCAAAACGTGATACAATGTGTGCGTATGAGGCAACGGAGGCGCCGAGATTTTCTTGGCGGTGCAGTGAGGGAGGTTGTGTTTGGACTGGAGGACAGTCTGGTTTCCACGCTCGGCGCGGTGGCGGGGGTTTCGATTGGCAGCGGCGATCGCGGCGTGGTGATACTTGCGGGGCTTGTGCTCGTGACTGTAGAAGCGATTTCCATGGCAGCAGGAAGTTTTTTGTCGACGGAATCCGCACAACAAGTGTCAAAGGAGCGTCATGCGCAAGACTCTGCACGTATTTTGCAGGAACGAGTGAGCGACGATGAGTCGATTGAAGCATTATTCCAGCGGAAAGGGTTTTCAAAAAACGAAATCACCTCTGCGCTTGATGCGCTGAAGCGAGAACGTCATATTTGGTTGAAAGAGATTACACGAGTTGAGCGTCGACTCTTTACCGCAGGTATTCACCCCACGTTTGCCGCCCTTGTGATGGGTATCACATACTTTTTTGGCGGCGCCGTTACTCTTTTACCATATTTCTTTCTGCCCGTTGGTGCGGCAACACTCGTCGCCTTTTTCATCGCAATCTGCCTTCTGTTTTTCGTCGGCGTTTGGAAGGCGCGTATTGCGGGCCTTTCGCAGCTACGAAGTGGTGCCGAAATGGTTGCCGTTTCGCTCTTTGCTGCAGCGATAGGTATGGCAGTCGGAAGAATCGCCGCAATGTCGCTTGGCGTCCAAACATAGCCTATGTTGCTGCACCGTTTTACAAAAATACACGCGCCAGAATTTCCCACAGGCATGGAGTGGCTTGGCGGCGCACCTTTGACGATGCAGCACTTGCGCGGCAAGCCTGTGCTCATCGATTTTTGGACATTCTCGTGTGTGAATTGCCTTCGTACGCAACCTCACCTCACGTCGTGGCACGAAAAGTATGCGAAGCTCGGCCTGCAGATTATCGGCGTTCACACGCCCGAATTTGCGTTTGAGAAAGACGTTACGAATGTGAAAAAAGCTATTGCACAGCTTGGTGTGCCGTACCCTGTGGTGCTTGATAATGACTATGCCATTTGGAACCTGTATGCAAACCGCTGGTGGCCGAGAAAATTCCTCATCGACAAGAACGGTACGATTGTGTACGACCATGTCGGTGAAGGCGGCTACGGCGAAACCGAAATGGCTATTCAAAAGGCGCTCATGGATGCAGGCGTCAAAAAGCTGCCGCGTATCGACGCAGACACGTCTGGCGATGGCGGAGTGTGCTACAAAACAACGGCCGAAACGTATCTGGGCTATCTCCGCGGGAAGATTGGCAACGCAGAGGCCTTTTTGCCTGACGCCGAAGAAGCATTTACTGACCGCGGCATGCACGATGATGATGCGGTATATCTCCACGGTCATTGGCGACTCGCAGGCGAATTTGTGGAGCACACGCGGCGTGTTGCTACGGCGTCGGAGTATTTACTTCTCACATACAGCGCATTTGGTGTGAACCTCGTCATGGAGACTGCAGACGGGAAAGCGGCAACTATTGACGTTGAGCTCGACGGCTTACCCATTGCGCCCGACATGGCTGGCGAGGACGTCACATTCGTAAAAGGTCGCGCCATTGTTACGGTCAAAGAAGCAAGAATGTATCGCCTTGTGAAGGCAGACGTTTACCACCGGGGCGCTCTTAAACTTTCAACCGGCTCTTCAGGGTTGCGAATGTATGCGTTTACGTTTGATGGGTGTGCGCAGTGACAAAATATTCGCAATACACTACACTCGGCGGTGATTATGCCTGCACGCCGAATATATTTGGACTATGCTGCGGCGACGCCTATGGACGCGCGGGTTTTGGCGGCGATGACACCGTTTTTTGCAGAGTTGTTTGGAAATCCGTCGTCGGTGTACGCCGAAGGTCGAGTAGCACGAAAGGCGATGAACGATGCAAGAAAAAGCGTTGCAGTGGCGCTCAATGCTCGTTCTGACGAGATTATTTTTACGAATGGCGTGACTGAGGCGATAAACATTGCGTTGCAAGGAGTTTTACGCGCCGCATCAGAGAAAAAGCATGTTGTGACGATTGCGACAGAGCATAAAGCAACCCTCAATGCACTCGAAAGAGAGGACATTGACGTGACGTTTGTTTCGGTCGCCTCGATTGGCAGTGTTGCAGTGAACGATATCGTTGCCGCAATCCGTCCTGACACTGCGCTCGTCACCATGATGTATGCAAACAATGAGATCGGCACCATTGCGCCGATTGCAGAAATTGGAAAGGCAATTGCGAAGCATCGCCGCACCACAAAGTCGGCGTACCCACTTTTTCATATTGACGCTGCACAGGCAGGAAATTATCTCGATCTCGATGTTGAGGGTCTTCATGTTGACATGATGAGTCTTTCGGCAGGAAAAATGGGTGGTCCAAAAGCGAGCGGTGTGCTGTATATAAAAAAAGGTACGGCAATTTCGCCAATTTTGTTTGGGGGCAATCAAGAGCACGGGTTACGTCCAGGAACAGAAAATGTTGCAGGCATTGTAGGCTTCGCGATTGCACTGACGACTGCCATTTCAGAGCGTGAAAAAAATACGGCTCATGTTGCGATATTACGCGATGCGCTGAAAAACGGCATTCTTTCTCTTGCACCGAATGCGACCGTGAACGGTGGCATGGAAAACCGTTTACCGAATAATGTGAACATCGCATTTCATGGCGTCGACGGCGAGGCGCTTGTGATGTACCTTGATGAGCGTGGCATTGCTGCGTCGACCGCGTCGTCGTGTGCAGGAGCGCAGTCAATGAGTCATGTGCTGATTGCGCTTGGTATGGGCATTGACGCCGTAAAAAGCAGTGTGCGTTTTACACTCGGTGCCGCGACAACACAGGCTGACGTCGACGAAACCCTTGCCGCACTTGCAGATATTTTGACTATCCTTCCCCGTATATGAAACTTCGCATCGTTGTCGACCCTGACCTGTGCATTGGCGCTGCAAGCTGCGTCACTATTGCGCCCGAAACATTTCAGTTGAACGTTGAAAACAAGGCAGAAGTGCTTGACCACGGCGTACAAGAAGGTGAGCCGTCGTACGAACGGACAATCGAATGTACCGAGTCAGAAAAAGACGCCATCATCCTCGGTGCCCAGTCTTGCCCTACGCTTGCCATTACTATTTTTGATGAAGCAGGAGCACAGCTCTATCCAGAAGTTTAGTAAAGATATGCGTTATCTCATTATCGGCGGAGGTATTGCAGGAACGACCGCAGCAGAGGAGCTGCGGAAGATTGACGCTGCTGCCGAGATTACGATTATTGATCACGAGGATAACGTCTGCTATTCGCGCGTGCTGTTGCCGCACTATGTGAAAGGCGTCGTGCCGCGCGAGAAAGTTTTTTTGCGAAAGCCTGAGTGGTATGGTGCGCAACGGATCGAGGCGTTTTTCGGCACGATCGTCATGTCGATTGATACAAAAAATAAACATGTTGTCGTCGATAGTGGGCGCGAAATTCCCTACGACGTGTTGCTGATTACAACAGGCGGCGAAGTAAACACCGCGCCAGAAGACATGCGCGGCGTTTCATATCTGCACACACTTGGTGACGCCGACCATTTCTTGGAACTTTTGCGTGAAGTGACACAACTTCCAAAAGAGGAGCAATGCGCGACGGTATTGGGTGGGGGATTTATCGCCCTTGAGTACATCAATATTTTTTCACACTTCGGCATTCCGACGACGGTGATAAAACGGAGCAGCGGCTTTTGGTCACGGACGCTTTCGGAACACGCGCAAGCGGTGCTGGCGAATCATGCAACATCTCATGGCGTTACTTTGCTCACGAACGAGTTGAACCCGAAACTTGAGGGTAAAAAAACGCTCGAGTCGGTTGTAACGGCGAGTGGCAAGCGCATTCCCACACGTATTCTTGGGGTCGGCATAGGCATTCACGCCGATACCGCGCTTTTTATTGACGCAGGAATTTTTTGTGGTGAGGGTATTCTCGCGTCCTCAACGCTCGAAACCAATGTGGATGGCGTGTATACTGCAGGAGACGTTGCAGAGCCGGAACACCCGCTCTATGGCCGTCCTGTGCAGATCGGCAATTGGCAAAGCGCGCAAATGCAGGGCAGGGCAGTGGCGAAAACAATGTCAGGGGCTTCTACGGTGTTTGAGGCGGTGACGTCGTATGCGACAAATCTGCTTGGTATGCACGTCGTGTTTGTTGGCGACACGAGTAGGGCTCATGCCGAACGTGTGGAGTCACATAAGGCAACGCCAACGTCGTCGGTCGACCTCTTTTTCCGCGACAACCGCATTGTTGGCGCAACACTCGTTGGCGATGTGAGCGACCGTGCAGCAATTACGAAGGCGATTCAAGAGAAATATGCTCGACTCGCATAAAACCTACGCGGCCTACGACCCCGATGGGGTTGGTTTTCAGATTGAGCATTTGGCGGAGCAAGTGCGCATGGCGTGGCGGGATAGTCGTGGTGTTGCGTTGCCAAGCCGCTACAAGAAAGTGTCGCGTGTACTTGTTGTCGCGCTCGGAAGTTCGGCATTGAGTGCGGAGTTGCTTGCGTCGGCATTTACAAAAAAACTTTCAGTTCCTGTCGACATTCTTCGCAGCTATGCACTGCCGTTGTGGGTTGGAAAGGACACACTTATCGTGCTTTTGAGCTTTTCGGGTAGCACTGAAGAAGTTTTATCTGTGGCGCACGAGGCACGGCGACGTCGGTTGACTGTTGCAGTGTGTACGACAGGTGGTGCGCTTGCGGAAATTGCTGCGGACGCAAAATGGCCGATTATCCATTTTACGTCCAATGAATTTGCAGGTGAGGCGCGATATGGACAGGGGTTTTCGTCCATGAGTGTACTCGGCATTCTTCGCGCAGCAGGGTTATGCAGTGTTCAGGATGACGACGTACGGCGAATGCGCCAAGCAATGGGCGATGTGCTCGATACGTGTGCCGTTGACGTACCAACGAAGGATAATCCTGCGAAAACTGTCGCCGAGGCGCTCGTTGGTCGCACCGTATTTGTCGTCGGTACAGAACATCTCACTGGCAATACGCGTATTTTCCAAGATCAGATTCACACGAGCGCGAAACAGTTTGCGTTTTCGCTTCCTGAGTTAAACAACCATTTTCTTGAAGCGTTTACGTTCCCAAAGAATTTTGTGAAAAATATTACGATCGTCATGTTGCGTTCTGCGCACTATGATGCCCGTATCCAAAAGCGTTTCGACGTTATCGCGGAAGTATTCGAGACGATGGGCATGGAAGTTGTTGACTATGTCGCAGGAGGCAAAGACGCCATTGAAGAATGTGCGGAAGTGCTTCAGTTTAGCAGTTTTGTTTCGTACTATCTCGCGATGTGTAATAAAATAAATCCTCGCAATTTGCCTGTTGTCACCGCGTTCAAAAAACGTTTATAGAGCCTGTTTATTATCTTTCTTCCGACTCCCTTTGGCGCTGTTTTGGCTGCAAAATTTTCAGATCTCCTCAACGTAGCTATGGCTATGTTTCGTCGATCTTCAAATTTTTCGCTCAAAACATCATCCAAATGTCTCTGGAAGCAAGATTATAAATAGGCTCTAAAAGAAGAGGCGCGGCGACTGTATTGCTACAGCCACCGCGCCACGATTGTCACCCCTTGAACCACCAGCCGCACTCCGCCTTTTTCGTGGCGCACTGCTTGGCGATCTCGACGAACGGGTACTTGCCATCTTCTGCTGGCATCGTGAGGAGTTCACGGTGTTGTTCAACCTCTTTGCAGAGGTCGATTACATTGCCGTCTGACCTCGGGTCGCTGTACAGGATTGGCCCGTATAACGCCTGAGTTTCTGCGAGCTTCCGTGTTGCCACGTTGCACGCGTCGCCGACAGGTTCCTTTTTCTCCGCCAATACAGAGACCGATCGGTCGCGCAAGGCTTCCCACCGTACCGTATTGTCGACGTAAGTGGCAAAACCACCAGCGGCAACGTTACACTCTGCTGTTTCCTCGTATCCACGACACACCTTGTACCACCCGTAGCCATTGTGCGCTACAGATACCACGAGACTGGATGCGTAGATCATTATGCCGATTACTCCGATGAGTGGCGCCAGCTTCTTCAGCATGGAGACACGTTGTCCTGCGAGGGTCTTTTTCAAGTCCCCCGGAGCATCTTCGGAATCGCCCGCAAGCATACGACTTGCGAGAATCACTGCCAGCCCGAGAGCCAGCGAAGTGAGTGCCATGGTCGTGAGTGTCCAGAACTTTGGTGCGACCATCGTCAGGATCGCGTACAGAAACGGCGTTGCAAGCACGACGATCATGAGCGTCCCCGTGATTCGGTGCACACGCGTCGGTACTCCGACCGTTGCTGCATGTCCGACTGCCGCCAGACGGTTGTTGCCCCCTGCCAGACGGAGGAATAACCCTGCAAAGTCGTCCGCAGGCCAGAGCAGATGCCCGGCGATGACGGTGACAACCACCGTTTCGACGAGCGTCAGCCACTGAAACTGCCACGCCATTGCCACAAGACCGAAGACGAAGATGATCACAGGCAGCACCGAGGTGCTCCATGCAATCACTGCGACTCGTTTCACAATGTCGACGAGGTAACGCCGCCGCCATGCATCAAACTCCTTGGCGTTGTCGCCCTCGTCCTTGCCACTGGGTGGGGAAGGACGACTGCGTGCCACGTAGATGGCACTCGTGAGATAGGATGCTCCCACGAAGAACCAAAACATGATGTTCGCGCCGAGGCCGCTCCATCGCATGAAGTACTCAGCCGGCGAAAGCGCTGCTTTGGACAGCACGCTCTCCGAGGTGAGCCAGACCCATCGTACTTGCGCCACGGCCAGCACCAAGAGCACAAGGCTCATGAAGCCGACGGGCACACTGTACGTTGCACGACCAGCAGCCAAGACGCTGGGGTAGACGACGTTCTCCACGTCATCAACTATGGTTTCGATGCCTCCTGGACTGAGAACCTTCTTCAAAGGTCCACGTAGCGCTTCTGGCACGCCCGCTCCATTGAAGAAGGCGTCGAACCGATCGACGACTGCAACAGGGATCGATGAACCGTGGCGCCCGTAGTGATCGTTGATGAGGTCGCCGATGAGCGCAACGGTCTTCGGGTCCTTGAGGAAGTCGACTGGCGTCAGGTGAACAAGATCACCGAGGCGATCGAGTTCACCATTTCCCCAGAACGAGATGAGCTCGTTCATCGATTCGGCTGCGTTGTGCTGCACGGCTTCAACAGTCGCCTTGCGCAGCTCTGCGGCGATGCCGACAATTGCATACTTGTCGACGCCCGCCCGCTGTTCTTCATCTGCAAGTTCGGCAAGCCGCTTGTAGATGCTGCGTTGCGGTTTTGCGATGAGCGTGAGCGCATCGATAAATTCCGGTAGGTTCTTCACCGGCGGGGTTGTGCCGCCTCCGGTTTGGGTTGTGGTGTCCACATTGCCTCCTGAGAGAATGGTGGTGAGTGTTTGTTGGAATGTCGGCTTCATGCCGTCCTCCAGGTTCTTCTGGTTTGTTGCCGCATTTTGCAGCATCGTGCCAATTGTGATTCTTGCGGCGGGAAACGCCACAACCGCCGTGTTGCGGAGTGCACTGCCTTCGGGCAGCCACCGAATTATTGCATCTTCGACAGCCTCGTGAAGTATGAATCGCACCGGAAACGGAACTGCCATATAGGCAGCCGCCGCGATCGCGACCAATTCTTCTGCACCTCGGACGAACTCAGGCTTGTAGAAACGGTTCAGTGCCGATGTTGTTGCATCTTCAACAACCTTCGCTCTATTGATCGCTCCTGCAGCGCTGAAGGCCTTTAGGCCCATGTCTACTGCAAATTTTGTCAGTCGTTCGGCCGGGGTCATTTTTCCAGCCATGTTGGCTCCTGTTGTTTGTTTCAAGGGGTGAAAACAGCATTCAGCATCGCTGCTGGCTGTCGTTGTGAGGGAACAGAGTCGCCCATGCATTTTACACCAAAAATGGTGAAAAATGTGCATAAAGTGACTGGCAAATATAGCAAAAAAGTGGCTTTTTGTCAATGGGAATAGTGGAGAAATGGAGAAGAGGGAGAGATTGACAAAACCGTCATTTTATGCTATAGTAAGACGTTGCGAAAATGGCTGAAATAGGCCAAAATACAGGCTTTGGGGCCTGTTTCGCAATCCACCCACCCCAAGACCTTAGGAGGCAACATGTTCGCGATTCTTGTTCTCATTACTGGCGCTTTCGCCGAAGACTAC
The DNA here is from genome assembly GCA_943359325.1 of Candidatus Uhrbacteria bacterium. Classification (GTDB taxonomy): domain Bacteria; phylum Patescibacteriota; class Patescibacteriia; order UBA9934; family UBA9934; genus UBA11707. The sequence goes on from CALRHD010000004.1 coordinate 49,760, forward strand.
GGCACGGGCAATCTGCCGTGCGCCAATGTCGATGCGCCTGCCCCCGTGGTGCTGGTGGCAAAGACCCGCTGGCCATTCCGCGCCATCACGGCGCAGATCAACGAGCGGCACGAAAGGCTCGCTTATCAGCACATCGAGGAATGCAGCCGCATTGCGGCGGCGAGTCTCGACAATCAGGCTGTGCACAATTCGGCCTATCGCATCGCGAATGTCGCGGTGCAGAAGGGGCAGCCTGTCGTTCTCGACGTTGAGAACGGGCGCGTGGTGACGGCCGACGCTGCCGTCGCGCACGAATTGCCGGCCAGTGCATTCGGCGGCTACGGATATGGTGGCGGCTACTACGACTCTGAGCCGGGTAGCACGATCGGTCGAGACATGGCGTTCATCAACAGCCAATTCGGCGTGGACGTGAGCAATGTTCGCGGCATGAGCGGCCACGGCGGAGGATCGTCCAAGGCAAAAAAGGCTGCGGACGAAAAAGCCAAGGCTGACGCTGAAGCCGCGGCTGCCAAAACGGCTGCGGACGCAAACGCGGCAAAGGTCGACGCCGCGAACAAGTCGATGGCGCCGATCGAAGGGAGCTAGTCACTCCCAACTCTTCCTCCTGCAGTCATCCGAAAGGGTGTACTGCAGGAGGCAGCTCACTCTGCAGAAAAATGTTCTGCATGGCGAGCTGCCAATCACGGTAGCAACATCTCACGAGGTCAACATGATTCTTTCACTCCTTTTCTCGCTCATGATACCGGTCGCACCTGCAGCCGACGAAGCGAAGCAACCCTGCTATATGAGCGTCTCGATGCCAACGGGGTGCGAAGGCAACGGTGACTGCATGGTCATCGAAAATGCGCACAGCAGCATCGCCATCGCGCCGATCATTGAGGGGCTGTGTCCTGTCACTGTCGTGAAAGCGAGTGCGAGCGGTCCGATTCAGGCGATCATCAGCCCGACGAGGGGGAGGAATGGTGCGACCTTCATTCCCGTCATTCCGCCCCATGGCATCGCGTACATGTTCTTCCCTGCGGGTACGACGCAGTTTCGGATTTCCGGTGTGGCGTATAGTGGCAGCTTTGGTGCTACCATGCCCATGAATCAGGGTGGAGTGGCGATCAGCGTCTTCGACGACGACGAAGCGGTCGACATCTCTGATCATCAGCGGGTAGGCAGGTGTCTTTGGCAGACGATACAGCGTGGCACCAAGAAGGTGCAGTACGGCGCGGTGTGCTCTGGTCCCGAGCTCGAGAAGAGCAGGCGGTAGGAGCGAATCGCCATTCTCGGCGAAACAAACAAGCGGCAGTTGCGTTCTCGGGTCTCCGAGACGCACCTGCCGCTGTTTTCTTTTTTTTGGGTTAGCCTGTTGACGTTGCCGTACCGAGCTGGTCGATAACGAACGACGAAATGGCGTAAGCCGAGAGCAAGATGATGAGACCAATGACCGAGTTGAGCAAAATGCCGCGTGCCTTTTTGACGTTGTCTTCGTTTCCTCCCGCAGTCATCCAGAGGAGTCCTGCGTAGATGATGAGAATGAGGAAGATAACACCGAGGAAGCCGAGCAGTACGCTAATGAGCGAACCGATCGTCGTTGTGAGACTTCCTGCGTCACCACCAAGACCGGCGGAGTCGTTGACTTCATCGAGCTGGCCTGAGAGGTCAACGGCGTGTGCACTTTGCAGTGCGATGGGTGCGAGTGGCAAGGCAGCCATTGCTGCCGCCATGAGTGCGTGTTTGAGCTTCATAGCAAAAAATTAATATGTGTTAGTACCTACATAGCGTATCACGGTTGCCGAAATCGCATAAGAGGATAACACGATTACGAGTCCAATAACCGCGTTGAGCAAAATGCCGCGTGCCTTTTTTACTTGATCGGCGTTCCCTGCAGCCGTCATCCACAAGAGTCCTGCGTAAATCGTAAGAAAGAGAAAAATAACACCAAGAAATCCGAGCAGTACGCTAATGAGTGTACCGATCATTGGCAGCAATCCTTCAGACGAAAATGCGGCGTCTTGCGTTGCACCCGCAGCAACTGTTGCACTGTCGTAACTTATTGCATGCACCAAAAGAGGAGTTGCTGCAACGAACAGACAGGCATATAACGTTGCGGTGAGAAGGGGGCGACGCATATTACGGTGATCCGTTAATATCTCCAACGGTGAGCGCATTGAAAATCGCCGCAGTGAGCGCGTACGCTGCAGTAACGATCACAAGACCAATTACAGAATTGACCATTATTTCTCGAGCTTTTTTGACCTGGTCGCTGTTACCTGCCGCAGTCATCCACAAGAGTCCGGCGTAGAGCATGAGGAGAAGGAATATGACGCCGATCAGCGCAAGAATGGGGGCAATGATGTATGTGCCGATAAAGACGGTAATGCCACCCGTCGCATTGTTTGTGTCGTAGTTTGCAACCTCTCCAGTGCTAATGAGCCCCGTGTCGCTGAGTGCGATTCTCGCTGAAGCAAGCGCCGGCAGAGAAAGCGTGAACACGAACAGAAGGGTGACGAGGAGTTTTCGCATACTAGCTTTGTGTCGACGTGATAATGGAGCTAATAACGAAGCTCGCGATGGCGTACGCCGAGAGAATAATCGCCAAACCGATGATACCTGCGATAATGAGGTTCTTTGCTTCGGTGACTTTTTCGTCGTTGCCTCCTGCAGTCATCCATTTAAAACCGCCGAGAAGAATAATGACGACCGCAATAACGCCGAGGAATCCGAGGAGTACACGAATAAGTTGGCCGATGGTCGTTTTGATGTCTGCTTGGCCGAGGCCTGCAGTGTCGCCGAAGTCGGACGGCAAAATGTCTTCTGCTTCAAGCTGTTGTGCATGTGCAGGAACTGCCTGCATGAGCATTGCACCGCCAAACGGCAGGGCAAGGAGTGCCGCAACGCTTGCGCCGACCAAGAACCGTGTAAAGGTTTGTGTCATACGAAAAAAATAATGAATGGATGTATAAAGTATAGCACATTAACTATAGAGCAGTCGCACTGCCTGTTGTAAGCGCGTTTATGAGTGCGCTGACAATTGCGTATGCAGCAAACACAACGACAAGTCCGAGTGTTGCCCACACAATAATTTCACGACCTTTTTTAATGCGGTCGGGATTTCCGGCACTCGTGAGCCAAAACATGCCACCATAAATAAACATGACAAGTGCGAGCGAACCGATAATAGACAAAAAGCCTTTGATAACCGTACCGAGAATAATACGCACATCGGTTTCGCCGAGCGGATTGTAGAGTGTGACGTCGGCGGCGTGGACAGGGGAGGCGAAAAGAGATCCTGCAAGGCCGGAAACGAGAAAAGAGAAAAGGAGAACGAGGAGTGATGCGGAGAGAAACTTTTTCATATCAAAATTATTCTGTCTGTATAATGTCGCTCGCTTCGGTGCCGATGGTATCTTCTATATTTGTTGTTGCAGGTTCGCCAGTTTTGAGGATGGAAATGACGAGGTTAATGAATGCGTATGCACCAAAGACAATGACGAGTCCGATTGCGGCGCCAGTGATAGCATCTTTGCCGCGTTGTACCCGTTCAGGGTAGCCAGCGGAAAGAATCCATTCAAACCCGCCGTATACAAATGCGATCAACGCTGCGCTGCCCGAAAGTGCGAGAATAAGATAGCTAATGTTCACCGCTACCTGTAGCGCCTGTTCGACTGTGCACCTTCCTGAATCTTTGCATGCACAGTGGGCGGTGTCGGCGTCGGTTTCGAATGGCGCGGAACAGATGTTTGCGAAAATAATGCCGTCGCGGCGAATGTCGCTGTATTCGGTGCTGATGGTGAGAGCGTGAGCAGAGAATGGAGAAACAAAAAAACCGACGGAGAGAACAAGCCCGAACATGATAGGCGCAAACAAGCGACGGATTGCGTGCATAACTATAAAGAGTATAGCACATCTCTGCTCGCTTCACTGATCACCGAAGTGTGGGGTAGTCCGCTCCTCGCTGCGACCCTCCGAGCCGCAGTCCCTGCAGCAGGGCCTCGGCGTTACTCGGCCATGGACTGACGGGTCGGGTCTCGCTCGATCGCGAACCACCCCACACTTTTGGTGAGCCTACTCGATACTCGGTTACTTGTTACTTATTTGTACGTCTGCGCGACAATTCTCGCCGTTGTTTCAATGTCATTTGCAGGGTCTTCTGCACCGCCCAAAATAGTATCGATCAAACTCATCATCGCATTTTCCATCGCAGCGACGTCGTTTCCGTGGTACCACGTTCGTGCGGTCAAAAGTTGCTCGGCAAAAATGCCCGTGTCTTCGTTATCGAGCGTGTTGTTAATAAGGCCGCGAAGGGCGGGCGGCTTTCCTGCCTTATCCAAATATGTCTGCACATTTTCCTCTTTTGCTTGGTACTGTAAAAAGTCCCACGCCCAATCTGCAAATTCGGTGTCTTTTGAAACGCCCTCAACCCAATAATTGGCGATGTTCACCTCGCGGCCGCCGTCGATTTGCGGGAGTTTAGAAATGCCGAAGTTGAGTTTTGGTGACATGGTACGCAAAAGCGGAATGTCGTAGCTATAGCCGAAGAAAATTGCCGTTTGCCCGTTTGCAAATGCTTGGAGTGAGTTCGGGAACGAATCATTCCATGTGTAGACTTCTTTTGTGGGATTTGCGAAGTCAGTGAAGAAATTTACGGCGTCAAGACCAGGAAATATGTTGTCGGGCGTGCCGTCGGGAATGGTGTGGAACGCAACGCGGCCACGGCTGTCCGTCATGTTTGTGCCGTTTTGCATCATGAGGACAGAGAGAATGTCAGTGACACGTTCGACGTTGTCCGATGTGCCGATTGCGGCGCCCGACTGCGCAATATCGCCCTTGCTGTTGATGTCGGTGAGCTTTATGATGTCGGCCTGAAAGTCTTGCCATGTTGTGGGTGACGTTGCTATGCCCGCAGCATTGAACAAATCTTTGTTGACGAACATCGCGAGCGTATCGACCGAAAGCGGAAGGCCGAAAATGCGTTGCTCGGCGTCTACACTCGGGTCGGGTTGATAGTCGCGAACGACGTCTTCAGCGACCACGTCAACAAAGTCATTCTTAAGCGTTTTTTGGCTCATGCCTGGAGTTTCTTTGTTGACGATCACCGTTTGCTTGCGAATTGCGCCTTGCGTTTGAAGGAAGCTCACTGTTGTCGATGCGGGCATTGGCATGAGCAGGTTTTTGAATTGCTCGACTTCGTCGTTATGCACTGCAAAAATATCAGGACCTTCGCCTTCGGCTAATGCGCGCACCAATTCATCTTCGTATTCATCCCCGCGGAGTTTTTTGTAGTTTATTTTGACGTTTGGGTGGAGCGCGGTGTAGCTCTTTATGACGTCGCGGAATGCGTCGTCGTTGTCAAAAACGCGCCAGTAAGAAAGCGTAACGTCTTCCAAACTACTCTTGTCGGCGGCAGCACCGCAGCCCGACGTAATGAGCAGCGTTCCCAAAAGTGCAAGCGCGGTAAAACGGGCGGAGTAGGTCATACGGGTTATTTCAATGACTGCAAATAGTGCTGCAAATCGTTTTTGACTTCAGGGTGGGTGAGGCCGAGTTCGATCTGCGCGATGATAAATTGGACTTTATTGCCGCAATCGTAGCGGCGACCGTCGAACTTGCAGCCGTAGAGCGGCTTGCCGTTTTCGAGGTGCGTGGCGAATGCGTCGGCGAGGCGAATTTCTTCATCTTTTCCGGGTTGCTGTTCGGCGAGAATGCGCAAAATTTCTGGTGTAATGACGTAACGACCGACGACTGCGAGGTTCGACGGCGCGTCGTCAACAGCAGGTTTTTCTACGAACTTTTTAATTTCCCATGTGTTTTTGCCCGTTTCAATGCCGCCAATGACGCCATAGCGCGATACTTCTGCGTGCGGTACTTCTTGGATGGCGATCACAGGGTCGCCGTACTTTTCGAATGTCTTGATAAGCTGGCCAATCGCAGGAACCTTTCCCGTAATAATATCGTCGCCAAAAAGAATTGCAACAGATTCGTCGGCACCAATGAACGGTGCGGCGGCGAGCACGGCGTGGCCGTCTCCAAGCGGTTTTTGTTGGCGAACGAATGCAAATTTTGCGAGTTTTCCGACCTCGCGGATTGCCTCAAGCTCCTTCATTTTATTTTTTTGCTCAAGTCGGTACTCGAGCTCGAAGTTTCGGTCGAAATGGTCCTCAATGGCGCGTTTGCCCATTGCGGTAACGAAGATAATTTCTTCAATGCCTGCTGCAACAGCTTCCTCTACAATATATTGAATGACGGGTTTGTCGACGACGGGCAACATTTCTTTTGGTTGCGCTTTTGTGGCAGGGAGAAACCGCGTTCCCATGCCTGCGACGGGAATAATCGCTTTGCGAATTTTTATCATACTTTTTTCAGTATAACGCAAAAACTGTACCCGCACCATATGTCCTGCGACGTCGTTCGGCACCGCCCGTCGCGCTGAGCGCGACCCGTCAGTCCCTGGCCGGCGTAAGCCGAGGCCTTGCTGTACGGACTGCGGCTGCGGGGCTGAACAAGGAGCGGGATATGTGGTGCGGGTACAGTTTTATTAAAAACTTCCGCTACTTCCACCACCACCAAAACTGCCTCCTCCAAAACCACCAAAGCTGCTGCCTCCGCCCGATGAACCACCCCGACCGCCACCGAGCCACCAGAATCCGGGACTATTAAAATTTTTGCCATGTAAAAGTTTCGACAATATAAAGTCGATGAGCAGGCCCGCAGCAACACCGATTCCGAGCCCCAAAAGTCCTGCAACAAGTACACCGACTCCTGCGCCGAGCACGCCGCCCAGCCACCACGACTTTGTGCTGCCAAGCCAGCGGCCAATGAGAAAGAGAAAAATGAGTGCGAATGGGCCAAACGTATTGAGCAGCGCGGGGAGCACGTTGTTGCCTTTCTCTATTTGCGCAAATGTTTCGCCACGAGCAAGGCTGTTGAGCGCCACAACGCCGTTTAAGACCGCTGCGTCATAGTTGTTCGCGTGCAAAGATGGCGTCATCACGTCGTCAATAATTCTCCATGCTTCGGCGTCGGGAATAACACCTTCCAATCCATACCCTACTTCAATACGCACCTTTCGTTCGGTTGGGGCAATGAGAAGCAAAACGCCGTTGTCGCTCCCTTGCTGGCCAATGCCCCAGCTTCGCGCAAGCGCAATCGCATAATCTTCAATGGCGTAGTCCTGCAAACTCGACACGGTCACAACCGCGATTTGCGTCGATGTTTCTTGGTTGAGGAGTGCAATTTCTTGCTGAATTGCCGATTCTGTTTCGGGTGACAAGACGTTTGCTTGGTCGAGAATGTAACTTTGCGGGGCAAGAGGCAGTGAAAGGGCTGCAAAACACAACTCCGCGTTCGCAAAAAAAGCAAACGCTGCGAGTGCTACGATGCCATTGCGTACAAAATTACTCATTGCTGAAGTCGATCACTGGGGCTGTTGCACTCCCTTCAATCGACGTAAAGAGTGGGAAGACGTCAAAGCCAAATAAGTTCGCAATAATGTTGCCGGGGAAACGTTGTACTTTGACGTTATATGTTGTTGCGGCGTCATTAAAGTCTTTTCGTGCAACAGCGATGCGATTTTCCGTTCCCTCGATTTGCGCTTGGAGCGTTTGGAAGCTCGCGGTCGCCGTCAAATTTGGGTATGCCTCAACGCTCACAAGGAGTCGCGACATTGCAGAGTCGAACGTTTGGCTTGCGGCAATTTGGTCGCCAATCGTCGCGCTGGCGTTTTGCGTTGTGTTCAGCCAGTTTGTTCGTGCTTCCGTGACTGCCGTTAACGTCGACTGTTCGAAATTCGCTGCACCTTTTACGGTCGCAACAAGCTGTGGCACGACATCTGCACGACGTTGGTACTGCACCTCGACATTGCCCCACGCGTTGTCGACGCTCGCTTTTCCGCTCACGAGGCCGTTGTATGACCCCATGACCCACAACGCAATAACGACGACAACACCGAGTACAATTGCCCACACGGGAATTTTTTTCATATCAAGAAATGGTTAAGACTGATGATAGGGTAGCATGCCCGAGTTGAAAATTCTAATGTTAGCAAAGTCGTTTCCAGCTTACTCACCTTGACTTGCTGGAACTTTGTTAATCGTATATAATCTCCCATAGTCATAGTATAAGATTACCTATGAATCTACGAACCAACAATATCCCCGAATCCGTTTGGTCGCTGATTAATCAAATCGACCATCTGAAGGGGCGATGGATTGGAGGAGCAAAACTCAACCCGCAGGCGCTTGGGCGCTTGAAGCGGTCGGTTTTGGTGACATCGACCGGCGCGTCAACGCGTATCGAAGGATCGAAGCTGTCCGACGAAGACGTGGAGAAGTTCATGCGAGGTTTGTCGCTACAAAAATTTACCGATCGCGACAAACAGGAAGTACAAGGGTATTTTGAGCTGCTAGAAAATGTCTTTACTTCGTGGAAGCACATCCCATTTACAGAAGGCGTTATCAAACAGCTGCATCGAGAGCTGTTACAGTACACAAAGAAGGACGAACGGCATCGTGGCGAGTATAAAAAGATGGAGAATTCGGTGGAGGTGTTCGACGAATCGGGTAAATCTGTGAGCGTAATTTTTGAGACTACTCCCGCCTATCTTACGCCAAAACGGATGGAGGAGCTCGTTGAACGGACAGCGGGCGCGCTATCCGGCAAAGTCGGATCCGGCTCCGCCGGAAAGCGAAAAGAGGTTCATTCGCTTATCGTCATTGGAAACTTCCTCGTCGAATTTCTCGCGATCCATCCGTTCCAAGATGGCAATGGGCGTCTTTCACGCATCCTCACGAATTTATTTTTGTTAAAAGCAGGGTACGAATATGTACCGTACGTCTCCCACGAAAAGCTCATCGAGGACAACAAGACGGATTACTACGTCGCGCTCCGCAAGAGTCAGTCATCGCTAAGAACCGAGCGCGAGAATGTCACGCCTTGGTTGGAATTCTTCCTAACCGTTTCGCTTGAACAGGCGCGACAGGCTATTGAGTTACTTTCGCATGAGAATATTGAAAAGATTCTCTCACCAAAACAGCTTGCGGTGTGGCGGTATCTTGAAACAGTCGACGAAGCAACGGCGGGAGATGTCGCCAAGGCAGCTGGCGTTGCCCGCCCGACTGTCTCGCAGGCAATTGACGTATTGTTGCGATTGAAGAAGATCGAACGTATTGGGCAGGGACGAACGACGAGATATCGGAAAATTTAGAAAGCAAAATGACTCCAATATGGAGTCATTTTGTTATGGGACACATCCCTATTGGTCGCCTCGCTTATATGAGTAAGCGCATTGCACGATAAGAAATTGTCCTGGCGGAGAGGGTGGGATTCGAACCCACGTTACCCTTTCGAGTAAACCACATTTCGAGTGTGGCGCGTTCGACCACTCTGCCACCTCTCCGTATTTATTCTCATTTTTCTGTTCGGTTGCCATGAGCGATCGTATCCCTATATTGCTGGTTAAGCAATCTTCTCCCCTCCGTTGTTTTGAGAAATTGCTCCCTTCTTATTGCGTCACTTTCACATTGATAGGCTTCGTAGCCTACGAGAACGGTGGGTCGATATGGTTTCGTTGATTGCACGAGTCCTCTGGAATGTTCGTCGAGGCGACGTCGTAAATCTCTTGTCATTCCCTTGTAAAGATCCCCATTTTTCAGTTTGAGAATGTAGACGTACCACATATAAGAAAGATTCGTCCGGTCATTCGACCGGACGCCCCGTCGGATGACGGGGCGAACCCACGTTACCCTTTCGAGTAAACCACATTTCGAGTGTGGCGCGTTCGACCCCTGCCTGCCGGCAGGCAGGACTCTGCCACCTCTCCGGGTTTGCTTGTTGGTCGTTCCAACTTTTGAAGCAGTGAAATGGTAACAAAATCAACAGGAAATGCAAATGTATCATTCGTATATTTCATGATCACCAACGGCAATGAGGGTTATGCGTCTTGGTTTTCCCTTTGGATAAAAAAAGATCATACGAATTTTATAGTTTACTGAGGCGCTGTAGGCATCGCGAAGCTTTCCTTGTAGTTTATGGACTCCAATGGATTTGTGGTTGGTTTCGTCCTTGAGCTTGTCGACAGCGATAAAGATCTCGTTTTGTAGGATTTTTGGCAGCGCACGAAGTTGTCGAAGAAAGCGACGTTCGTATTCAATCTGCATACTCTTTTGCCATTCGTTTCACGATAGTGCGGAGATCGCCCCTCACTACGTCACCTTCGCTGGCATTCCGCATAGATCGGAGGAGTTCTTCGGTTTCCTGTTCTTCCGAGTACCACGATAAGGCCTGCCGAACTACCTCAGCTTTTGTTGATGCGCGACCACGTTTGACCATGGTGTTGATAAAACTCTCTAGTCGTGCGGGAAGGGGAACAGAAAGTGTTGCCATATGAGATTATAATATGATGATCTCTTTTGTTCGTCAATCGAAGTGATATAGGGGCGAATGTAAAAAACAAAAAGTCCATCGTAAGGAGCCGATAGCGACTCGCGATGGACAGTGGAGTGATCATTATCGACGGAGCGTGGTAATGCGACGAGACTCGATGACGTTGACGCGGACATGGATCTGCATGGGGTTTGGGTCATCGGGCTCTTGTGTGAGCGAGAAGTGTGCTGAACGGACTGTTTGCGTGAAAACGACTTGTGGTTGGTCGAGAAACCGCACGCCTGTCGGCAAGTGAACACCGTGCATGATGTTTAGTTGTGTTCGTGCTGACTCTTTTGTTTCAGCGCGGTTGAGAATGTTGCGAACCGCGGTTTCTACTGCTTCACGTTCATACGGTATGGCCATGATTTACTCCTCGGTTGAGTAGCCAAAACTTACGGGTTATTGGCTAAAAAAGCAAGTTTCTGCTACCGTCCCTGCACCTCTGGAGGAATGATGACGTTGGAAGGGAAAGCTCGTGTGGTTATTGTATTGGTTTCAGAATGTTATGACGTGCCCGTGGAAGATATCTTAAGCATTCAGAAGACGGCGCGAGTTTTTCGGCCGCGGCACGTTGCGATGTACTTGTGTCGGAATGACGTGCTCATGTCGTTTCCCGCCATCGGGAGGCTCTTTGTTCGAGACAACTCGACCGTGCAGAATGGATGTGGGCAGATACGGCGGGCTTTGAAGAAGGAGCCGAAACTCGTGGGGGTCATTGCCGCGTTGCGCAGTCGATATGCCGAATGCATGCAGGAAGGGGCACTGGCTGTCGCATAACCCTCGAAAGAAGTATCATCGGCGCACAGCTCCTTGTGCGCCGAAAATGTTTTTATGATGACTGCAAAATTTATCACAAGCGCAACGAACGGAGCCGGTTTGCCTGTTTCGGATAAGCCACAGATTGCACTTGTGGGGCGGTCGAATGTGGGGAAGTCGTCACTCATTAATCATCTCACTCAACAAAAAAGCCTCGCCCGTGTCAGTTCGGCTCCCGGAAGAACACAAACGATGAATGTGTACGAAATCGACAGGCGCTATTTTCTTGTCGACCTTCCCGGCTATGGCTATGCGAAAACGTCGAAAGAAAAACGCGCAGGTTTCGCAGAAATGATTGAGCGATATCTCACGGACACGCCGCAACTGGCACTTGTGCTTGTGGTGATTGACGCTTTCGTTGGGCCGACGGATTTAGATCACGATATGCTCGAGCTCCTTCATTCGCTTGGAAGGCCTGTGATTATTGTTGTGAATAAAATTGATAAACTTTCAAAAAGTGAATCTGTCTTACTCATGCAGAAACTTTCTGCTGAATATGTGGATGCAAAATTTATTCCGCATTCCGTCGAAACAGACAAGCATCGTGGAGAAATTTTAGAGTCGATTGATGTTGCTATTCGTGCAGCGCGATAGCGTCGTCGCTACGGGAACGAATGATGAGGAGCGCAAGAAGCCCGGCGGTGAAGATTGCGAGGTCGTTTTTGAAAAATGGTACGTCGACAAGGCCGTGGATGAGCATGGTGAGGAACGCGGCGCAGACAGCGAGTACGACAGAGTCTTCACGGTGCCTCCAGACTGTTTTTGCAACCTGCATTGTGAGAAGAATGGTGGCTAAAACGCCGAGAAGCCCGAGTTCAACCCAAATGTTGAGGAGAACGCTGTGCGGGTACTGAAAAATTTCGAAATACGTTGCATCGTGGTAGGGCGCAATCGCGGCGGGGAAGCCGGAAAGCCCAGCGCCAAGGAGCCAATGGTCGTTGAGATATGTGGCGGTTTCGTGCCATATTGCAATGCGGGCATGGCCGGAAACGTCGGCAAGGAGCAGTTTTTCGCGTACGGTCGATGAGAGCCCAAATGCGGCAGTGCTAAATACGATGGCAAGAAGAATAACGAGTATTTTTGTTCGTCGCGGTGTATGAGAAATGCAGAGAGTGATGAGCAGCGCAGCAGGAATCGCAACGAGAGCCGCTTCGGTTTTTGAAAGTATGATTGCGGTGAGCATGAGTGTAAGAGAGGAAAGAGGAAAGAGGAAAGAGGAAAGTTTCTGGTTGTGCTTTGTCCACAAAAATACGACGAGCATGGCGACGATCGGCGCAAGAAAGAGCCCTACCGCATTCGGAAAGTCGAAGATGGATGTGATGCGACCTTCGACGTCCCATGGTGCAGGAATGCCGAGTTTGGTGATGTATTGCAAAATACCAAGCACCGCGACGAGAACACCGCTTGTCGCGAGCGGCCAAATGTAATTTTGTTGTACCTGTCGCTTCGTGTCATTTGTAAGTGCTCCGTAACAAAGAAGAAGCACGAGCAGTGGTTCGACATAATAGGCTTTGAGAATGCCGAGGGCTGCGAAAATGTCGGGGGCATGGGCTGCGGAAAAACATGCAGCAGCAAACATGAGTAACATTGGTACGCGCCATGGTTTCAACATTCGCCAGCTGACAGGGTAAATAGTAGGTTGGCGCACGAGTTTTATTGCGACGAGAGTCAAGATGAAAATTTCGAGCGCGGTTGTAGGGACGGGGCCAATGGAGAAGCGCAAAAGATATGTGGGAAGCAGACCAAAGAGCAGTGTGAGCGCAAAGCGAAAGTCTCGCCACGCAACGACTGCGAACGTCACGAATATGATGACGAGAAGGAGCATGTACATCGTCATAATCGTGATGGCATCGCGAGCAGCATGAGTTTTTTGGGGCTTGGGCCGCCGCATGCCCAGAGAGTGAGGAGGTATATGGTGATGCCGAGGACGACGGAAATGACGACGCTTGAGAATGTGATAAAGACGATTGCTACAAACATGACGACGCTCGCAAGTGTTGCGCGCAAAAACATTGCGAAGTTGAGCTGTGTATTACTAACGCGTAGCACCACAACAGCGGTGATGAGTGTGATAAGCATTTCTGAAAATAGCGTTACCCATGCCGCAGCAAGAATACCCGACATGGGGATGAAGACGACATATCCTATCGTCGAAAGGACGGCGACGACGAAATAGCCCCACAGCATTGGCCGTTGTTTTTGTACGGCGACAATCGCGTGGCCAAACAGGCTACCGAAGAATACGACCGACGTTGCCGTGCCGAGAATGGCCATAATCGTCCCTGCGGCAGCAAGTTCGGGTTTGATGAGCGAGAGCACGCGACCGCCTTCTACGATAGCGCCAAATGCAAATGGAATCGCGAGTAAGGAAAATGCATCAAACCCCTGTTGCAAATGATTTTTGAATGAGGATGCGTCATTTTTCGCCCATGCGTGAGCCAAAAGTGGCAGTAAAAGTCCCATGAACATTATGGGTACTGTTGTCATAACGTCAACAACCTTGTACGACGCGCCGTACAGGCCGATTGCGGCATCGGGAACATGAAAGATCGACATAAAGAAAATGTCTCCCTTCAAATATATGAGGTTGAATGCGATAGAAACGCCAATGGGCCAGCTCTTTCCAATGATACGTTGCCACACCGACCATGAAATTTGCGGACGAATGGTGACGTGGCGACGCACGAACAGAAGTGTGATGACGAGTTGTACGAATGCGCCAACGGCAAAAATGCTTGCGGCAAGAATAATTGACGGCGCAACGATCGTGACGAGCACGGCAAGAAGCGTCACGGCGCCGCGGTTGAGGTTTTCGGCGAGAACGGCACGGCCAAGGGCGAGGCGTTTTTGGAATACGCCAATGCACATCGTTGCAACGCTTCCGAAAAAGAAAGAAAGGCAGGTGATTGCAGCTGCGATTTTTACGTCATTTTGATAAGGAAGTGCAAAAGCGATCGCGGCGCCTGTCGAGAGAAACGTGAATGCAGAAATAGCGCGAAGCGTGAGGAGATTGCCAAGAAGTTTTTCTTCGTCTGCTCCGGGTTCCGAAATCATCTGTGTTGTTGTCAGCGTGAGTCCAAAGTCGACAAGAACGGCAAAAATTGCTGCGAAATTGAGCGCAATCGTGAGTGCGCCAAACCGCTCGATGTCGAGGTGGTTCACGAGAATTGCGAATGTCGCGAGGCTCAATGCCGTCCCTATACCTTTGCCCATGATTTGTATTGCCGTATTTTGGGCAAGTTTTTGTGTGATGTGGGACATAAGAAGATTGTAGCGAGTATGCTATACTCTATCCATCTATGCAATTTCGCCTTTTGCGACACGTTGCCCTGTGTTTTGTACTGCTTTTTGGCGTGCTCTTTGGTGCTTCTCGTGTCGACGCTGCGTCGCAATTGGCCGCATTGCGCGTCACTACAACAGGGAGTGGTGTACTTGTTCTGCAACCAGGAGAAGTAAAAGAGGTGACTGTGTCGTTTCAGAATATTGGGACGTCGACATGGAAAAATGATGGTGTGGGCTATATTTCTGTTTACACATACGGCCCGAAGTATCGAAAGAGCAGTTTTGACCCCGGAACATGGCTTTCGCCGACACAGGTGAAGCGCATTCGCGAAGTGAGTGTTGTGCCAAGCGCAACGGCAACAATCGCGTTTCAGCTCCACGCTCCCACAACTGAAGGCACGTACACCGAAACATTTGCATTAGCTTCTGAAGGCATTGCGTGGGTCGACGGCGGTGAATTTTCGTTCGTGATTAACGTGAAGAAATCTGCCGCGGTAAATCCTGAGCCTGTCGAAGGGGTTGATGATAAAGGACTTTCTGCTGCGCTTGCCATGCAGTCGGCAAAGGCGATCAAGCTTGTTGCAGGCCGTTCGGCCATGGTGACGGCGGGGTTCACGAACACGGGAACAAAGGCGTGGAATAGTTTTGGCCTACGTACGCCAAGCGTGAATATGGCAACAACGACATCGGCGATCGAATTCGCACATTCCTCTTGGAGTGGATCGCAGCTCGCCTATAACGACGAAACAACAATTGCTCCAGGAAAAACGGCGTATGTGACGTTTTCGATTACTGCACCAAAAATGAACGGAACGCATACTGCGCAATTTCAGTTTGCTGCGAATGACATTGCCATTGATGACGCATTTGTGGAGCTTCCTATTGAGGTAACGGGCGGTGCGGCGGAAGCAGTTTTTGCAGAAAGAATCGTTGACACGACGCATTTTATCGACGAACCGATTATCCGTGTTGGCGTCATTACTGTCGATGAAGAAACGCAAAATGAAGTTGTTATTACGTCGACAGAAAGCGATTTCGACCTCCGTGATGTGAACGGCAACCTGCTTGCCGAACTCACGAAGGGAAGTAGTGTCACGGCGTCCTTTGATGGCAGCAGATATGTGTACGACCGTGGTCGCGGCGCAGAATTTTCGTCGTATGCGCTTCGATTTGTGCCAAAGGTCGACTATGCGGTCATGAAGATTGCGAATTTCGACCGCAGAGTGACGCGCGGTTCGGCAAACGCCGACAACACATTTCGTGGCGTGCTCGAATTCCGCTACAACGACACGCATGAACGAGCGTGGATTATCGATGAGCTGCCCATGGAGTATTACTTGCGCGGTTTAGCGGAGACGTCGAACATTTCGCACATGGAATTTCAGAAATCGTTGATGACGGCGGCACGGACGTATGCATTTTATCACTGGACGCGTGCAACGAAGCACGCAAAAGAGTTTTATCATGTCGACGCATATTTTGATCAAGTTTATAAGGGTTACGGGCAAGAAGAGCGCACGCCAAGGGTGACACAGGCCATTCAAGAAACGCGAGGGAAAGTGGTGACGTATGCGGGCGACATTGCCATTACGCCGTACTTTTCGCGCAGTGATGGCCAAACACGTAATTGGAGCGATGTGTGGGGTGGCGATATTCCATGGGCAATCGCAGTTGCGGTTCCATGCGACGACGGTAAAGTGTTGTGGGGTCACGGCGTGGGTATGTCGGCGTCGGGCGCACTTTGCATGGCAAATAACGGCATGTTGTGGGAGGAAATTGTGAAATATTTCTACACCGGCGTTGCAATTGAACAGCGATGGGAGTGATATATGATTTACAAAAAACTACTCATATTCAGCTTTTTCATCGCATCTCTTCCTACGCAGGTTTTTGCAACGAACGACGCCGATCCATTGCAAACTGTTTACGAATCTCGGGGCGATTTGCAGTCTGCATTTAACGTAGACGGAACACCCGTTGGCAATGCTGCGGGATTCTTGATGAACCTTAAGGACTGGGCACGGCAATACGGTTGGCAGGAATATCCTGAACTCATTTCTTATGCTCCTCTTACAGTGCCACCTTCCCGTTTACAACCTACAAGCTACCAGCTACAACCTCCCACATCATCCATGTACATCGTCATCGACAATGCTTCAGGCGCAATTCTTGCCGCTGAACATGCAGAAGAACCGTGGCCGATAGCGTCGATAACAAAGTTGATGACGGCGAGCGTTGCGCTCGATAGTGGCATTGACGCGGGTGGCACGGGGAGCATTGTTGCCGCAGATGACGTAGGTGGTGCACGGCTTAATGTGTTTTCGGGGACGACGTTTACGACGCGTGACTTGCTTGCGGCTACACTCGTCGGTAGTGCCAATAACGCCGCGAATGCCATTGCTCGCATGACGGGTTTTTCTCGAGAGAGTTTTGTCGAAAAGATGAATGCGTATGCTGCATTACTTGGCATGACACGTGCACACTTTGTCGACCCTACAGGTATTGAACTTGGAAACACGGCAAATGCTCGCGAAGTTGCTGCACTTGCACGTTCGGCATTCGGCCGCGAAAATATTCGTAAATTTGCAGGATCATCAACAACGCACATCGCGGCGTTGAGCGACGCTGCGTATATTCGCGACATTAAAAGTACGAATTGGCTTCTGTACGACCATGCCTACGATGACCTTTATGTGACGGCAGGAAAGACGGGTTTTTTGAATGAGTCAGGCTGGAACTTGGTTGTGGAGCTTCACCCCATGCATGACGACGACACGCACCGTTCTCTTACTATCGTTACCCTTGGTGCTGCAGGCCGCCGCGAAAGTTTCGACGACGCCGCCGCATTAGCACGGTGGACGTGGGGGAATTTTGAATGGAGATAGGAATCTTAACTTTTTGTGTCCATAATCCATTTTCCGTCAATGAAATCTGCGACGTTTTTCCCTCCGACGGGCATGCCGTCCTCAAAATTCGTGATGGTGATGCCGTTATAGTTGGTTTTCCCCTGAAGATCACGGCGATACGCGTATTCAGTCGTTTCACCAGATAGCTTTCCAGGAATTTCAACTTCCCAGAGATATAAACCTTTCTCATCTGCAATTTTTCTTCGTTCTACGAACGCGCCATCGATGAGTTTATTGAAAATTTCGCGTACCTCGGCCTCATTTGGTAGGTGTTCGGCAGCAGTCTCAATATTTTTTTGCTTTTCTTCATGCCCAGGTCCTTTCTCACCCATATAATAAAATTATATTTCTTTCACTGTTCAATGCGTTTAAAGTTCATGTGTCGCCCTGCTGCACCTCTTGCCCAAGTACGCCATCGCCGTGGCGTTTTTTACATTCAGTGACGAGTCGTGCAATGCGGAGTTTTACTTCGTCGGGATTGTCGATGTTTTTGAAATGAAATTCCACTTTTTCGCCTGCAGTTTGAATAATGACGTCACCGTAGGTCAAAAACGTTTCTAAAAATCCTTTCATTTCGCTCGTGATGTCTTGCACTTGGTTGAGTCGCATCTCGGAAATTTTTCTACTGAAGAGCCCCATTTGTTCTATGTTGATAATGCGTTCGTTCGTCACAATCCACGAGTCCAAATAGTAGTCGGAAATTTGCGCCATGGTAATAACGGCAACAACAAGCAGGTATGTCGACAAGATGAGTGTGCCGACAGGTCCCCAAAATGCATTGTCGAAAATGTTTGCGCCTGACTTCGTGAGTGCAAAGATAATTGCGACAGGAACACACAAGAGTACGGCGCTAAAGAGAAACGCCGTTGCCAAGTCAATCCAATATCGACGCATGAACAAAATAGTTTGCTCGTTGCGTTCTTGGTTAGGAAGATTTGCGAGGCTCATCATAGGCCGAGGTGGACGTTAGTGCCGACGAACGGGAGGACATCGGAGAGTGCAATGGTTGCCGACCAGTTGTAAGCACCGATGAGGGCTGCCGAGAAGACGAGCACGCCGAGGTACATGAGGACGTAGAAGAGAAGAACGACAGTTGTGGTAAATGACTCAATGCCGAATTTTGCAATGTGATAGACGTTAAAAAACATGAATATGCCCGTACCAAGGAGGACAACGGCGTAGGGGATGAGAAAATACCAGAGGGGGAAGGTCATAGATGCAGATGGTCGTATGCTCGTTTTGTGACAACGCGGCCGCGGGGCGTGCGCTCCAAAAAGCCGAGCTGGAGTAAAAACGGCTCGTAGATTTCTTCTATTGTAGCAGTTTCTTCCTGTGTTGCGGCGGCGAGTGTCGTGATACCCACAGGGCCACCACTAAATTTTTCGATAATTGTTCTAAGGAGTCGGCGGTCGACGTGATCGAGGCCGAGAGGATCGATGGCGAGCATGTCGAGCGCGGCGTCGGCGATTGCAGTGTTCACGGAGCCATCGTGAACGATTTCGGCGTAATCGCGAACGCGCTTTAATAAGCGGTTTGCAATACGCGGTGTTCGGCGGGCACGAGTTGCAATGCGCATTGCGGCATCGTCGTCTACCGGGATGCCGAGAATGCTTGCACTGCGTATGAGGATTTTTGCAATGTCGGCGTCTTCGTAAAAATTGAGGTGATACGTGACGCCAAAGCGGTCACGGAGTGGCGCCGAGAGGAGCGAGAGGCGTGTAGTGGCGCCGATAATGGTGAATGGAGCAAGGTCGAGGCGGAGTGTGCGTGCGCTTGGTCCTTTGCCGACGACGAGGTCGAGCGCAAAGTCTTCCATTGCGGGGTAAAGGACTTCTTCGATTGCATGATTCATGCGGTGAATTTCGTCGATAAACAAGACGTCGCCTGCCTCGAGGTTACTCAAAATCGCCGCCAAGTCGCCGACGCGCTCTAACGCAGGGCCGCTTGTCACCTTCACGTTCGCACCCATTTCCTTGCCAATAATGTGCGCAAGTGTTGTTTTACCAAGCCCCGGATTGCCATACAATAAAACGTGCTCAAGTGAACGTTCGCGTTTTTTTGCTGCAGAAAGAAAAATGCTCAAGCTATTTTTAAGCTCTTCTTGCCCCACGAAGTCGTTCAACGCCGTTGGTCGCAGTCCTGCCTCGAAACGCTGTTCTTCAACATTTGCAGCAGGTGCTGTCGCTCGTTCTGCTTCAGGAGCGTCGTCTGCTATTTGTTCATCTTCCACAATCATACCAAGGTCATTATACGGCCTTGTATGCCTTTTTGACTATGTTACACTTTGGCACGTGCCGGGATGGCGAAGCTGGTATACGCGGAAGACTTAAGATCTTCTTCCCGAAAGGGATCGTGGGTTCGAGTCCCACTCCCGGCACCACTCACACTATGCCTATTTCGCGACCACTTATCATTGGCCTTGCGGGTCCGAGCGGCGCGGGGAAGTCGACGTTATGTGCGGCGATTGCTGCAGAACGAAGTGATGTCGGCCATTTTAAGCTCGACGATTTTTTTAAGGATGCGACGGAATTTTCTTACTATAAACACTGGCTCAATCGTGAAGTGCCGACGAATTTAAAATTTGATGATTTTATTTCTGCTCTTTCTCAACTGCGTAATGGTTATTCTGTCGATGTCCCCGACTACTCAATGAAGGCCGATAAACAGATCGGGACAAAACGTATCGAGGCAAAGCAAATAATTCTCGTCGAAGGGTATTTGCTTTTTCATGATCAGCGCGCACGTCCATTGTTTGATTTACGACTATTTCTCGACGTTACCACTGATGTGCAGCTCGCACGAAGAACGGGTCGCGGCATTCCGTTCGACAAAAGTTATTTCGACGAGGTCGTCGTGCCGACATTTGAGGAATTTGGACGCCCTGCCATGCACGACGCGCATGTCGTTATTAACGGAAATGTATCGCTCGACGACGCAACACAGGAGTTTCTTGCCGTGATTAACGAAGCGGCGAATGTATATTAGTATTAGGATATGTGGCGTTGAGTCGAATGGAAAGTGTGTCGGGCGATAGTGCAGTAAAGGTGAGGATTGCAACGCCCGCAACGACGAGCATTTGCATAACGAGCACACTTTGATGTTTGCGTTCAATGATGTTGACGAAGGTGAGTGCAAGATACACGGTGATAAGTGTGAAGAACCACAGGCCGAAAAGGCGGGCAGGGGTGTAGCCGTAGGCGCCGATGTACATGCCAAGACGCATAAAGGCCGAGATGAGCACAACACATGCTTCGACGAGCAGCGTCATCTGGAGTAGAAGAAGTTTTTTGTCGATGAGTGTTTCGGTGTGGAGCACGCGCAGTGTCATAATAAGGCCAATGGCAAGCGTGGCGGCAGCACAGAGTTGCCCGAAGCCTTGTTTCGCGTATTCTGCGTAAGTGATATCAAGGTTCGCAAATGCCGCAGAGCCGCCAAAGAGTGTGGCACCGGATACAATGATGAACACTCCAAAAAGTGCAACAACACTCAAAAGAATGACTTTGCTTTCCAGCACGGCGCAGGCGGAATTGTCGATAGTTTTTCGGTCGAATATCTTTCGTCGCCAAAATGTTGCAGCAAAAAAGAGTGAGAAGAGTACAAGAAAACAACCGACGAAGAATATGTGGCCAATGACGTTCGGGACGCTGAAGATGTTGTTGAGCGCATCGAATGCGTTGATGATGTATGAACGGATGACGGCATCGGCGGAAATGAAAATGATCGCAAAAGTAAACAGAATGGGGAGAGCGATGATGCTCGATTTTATGATTGCCTGCGTCCGTGTAGAGAATTTTTCTGGCATGAGCGTTCGAGCGAACGGCAAGGCGTAGACGGCGTGTTTGATGGGCGTAAGAAAGAGGTGGCCGAGGACGTCGTACGGATGACGGAAGCGCGTTGCTTCTCCGAGCATCGCAATGCAAAAGAGAATGTTCGAAACGAAGAAACCAATGAGGCACATGGAAAGGCTCCACGATTCCGTCCAAATAGCGAACGTCGCCGAAAACGCGAGTGCAAAGAGGGCGGTGATTTTTGCGGCGGTCGGCAGGGTGATCCGCCCGCTGGCGGATTGGGAATGAGCGAGCCAGATGGTGACGCCGAGGAATGCGATTTCGGCGAGGAGGATGTTGATGCTGAAGTCGGACGCGTTGTAGAAGAGTGCGTCAAAAACGAGCGCGAGAGTGAGTGCGGAAATGAGAATAACGTACGAAAGGCGAAGTTTCATATAGTCGCAACATACTATTTGCACAAAAACTCGGCAATTGACAAAAATCTGCTATTATCTTGCCTTAGAGTCTGTCTGGAATCCTATGCAGAAGCCATATCGGAAAAATGCAGCGGTCATTATTACTGACGGCCAAGAGAGGGTGCTTCTTTGCAAGCGCATCGGTACATTGCCGTTTGTGCAAACGGTGCAAGGCGGCGTTGACGAAGGGGAAACACATCGTGAGGCGGCGATTCGCGAGTTGAGCGAAGAGCTTGGGTTGAGTCCCGATCTGTTTGAGATTGTTGCGGAGTGCCCTACAACGATGCGATATGAATTTTTAGAGGAAATGCTAGGGGACCATCCATTTTTGGATCGGTTTCAAGGCCAGGAGCAGACGTTTTTTCTTGCAAAAGTCGACCAGAGCGTTGTATTCAATTTGTTGGCTCATGAACAGGAATTTGAAAAAGTATGGTGGGGAACGCCAGAAGAACTTGTCGCTGAGGCGTGGAGCTTGAAGCGTCCAGGAATCGAAATGGCCTTACGGGCATTCGGTTTTCTTTGAATCAACACTCGGCACTGTCAGTGCCGAGTGTTGATTCACCGCAAAAATGTGACACTCCCGTCCGGGACGCCGATTTCGTTGAGAATTTCTTCTGCACGCGAACCAGTCATAACGACAGGTTGGCGATTTTTTATCGTGATGGGGATGGGGGTGATGTTTATTGTGTGGTCGTCAATCGTTACTTGCAGCACAAGTCCTTCCGTTGTTGCTTGTGACCAGTCTTGGTCAAAGACAAAATTTCCCAGACTCCATGCCACGGGCACTCCGCGGAGATTGCCGATAGGTTCAATGACGTGTGGATGTGCGCCGACAATGAGATCGGCTCCTGCTTCTACAAACATTGTTGCTGCGGATTTTTGTGCAGGTGACGGCGTTATTTGGTACTCGTTTCCCCAGTGCGGGAAGACAATGACGAACTGTCCTGCCGCTTTTTCAGTTGCAATCATGTCGACAATGGACCCTGGCGCCTCGCCGAACGCATGAAAGCCTATGAGGGAGATCGGGACTCCATTTGGTTCGGCATGCACGACAAAGTTTTCGCTTGCAGAAGGGTCGCCGAATGGAGTAATTCCGAAATTTTCAATGATTGAACGTGTGTATGCTGTTACTATGTCGCCAAAATCGTCGCCATGATTGTTTGCGAGCGAAAGGTGAGTGAAGCCGGCATTTTTGAGTCCAATGATATGCTCGGGCTGTACGTCGAATGCTAAAACATCGCCTTCATACCGATATGCGTCGCGTACCGTCGATTCAAAATTGCCAACAACGAGGTCGCTGTTTCCCCATGTATCTTTTATTGCCGCAAATGGCCAATCCACGCCATTTTCGATGATGCTTTTCTCCACCTCTCGCGCCAACATGATGTCGCCAACGAATGTGAGCGTGATTGATGCTTCGCGTTCGTTTTTTACGTTATTCGCC
>CALRHD010000005.1 GCA_943359325.1 Candidatus Uhrbacteria bacterium
TCTTTTGGTAATGGCGCGGTGAATGTTTTTTCCTCTCCGTTTGTAAGAGTGATGGTGAGTGATCGAGCGTGGAGGAAAAGTCGACCAAGCGAAAACGGTTTGACGCCTTTTTGTGCGTAGAGTGTGTCTCCTGCAACGGCGTGCTGCAGTGCAAAAAAGTGTGCGCGAATTTGGTGCGTGCGGCCAGTTTCGATGCGAACGTCGAGAAGAGTGCAATGTGGGAACCGCTCGAGAACGTCATAGTGCGTCACTGCCTCGCGGCCTTCTTGCGAAAGCGGACGTGCTGCCATTCTGCCGCCTGTTGTGGCGCGAGCAATCGGAAAAGTAATGGTTCCTTCGTCGTCTTTGACGCTTCCGTGGACGAGGACGGTATAGATTTTTTTGGTGAGGCGTGCGGCGAATTGTTTTTTACAGTGGAGGAACGCTTCGGGTGTTTTTGCGGCGAGGAGGACGCCTGACGCTTCGCGGTCGAGACGGTGTACAAGCCCTGCGCGGTTTGCGTGGTCCCCGACCAATTTCATGGCGGGGTAGCGGGCGAGAAGGGCGTCGGCAAGAGTGAATTCGTGCGTTTTTGGTGCGGGGTGTGAGAGGAGTCCGGCGGGCTTATTGACGACAATAACGTCGTCATCTTCAAAAAGAATATCAAGTTCTGGCATATCGCCCGTTGGTGTTGTAGCAGGTGAAAGAAGATCATCGTCGTACGTCACAATGTTCGCTATGCCGACTATGAGATGTGCATTTGCAGGCTTCCCGTCAACAAAAATACGGCCGCCTTTTATTGCCTTCTGCACCTGGCTGCGGCTTATGCCAAGCAGTGGGGTGAGAGCGAGGTCGAGACGTTCGGGAGTTTCGTTTGTGAGACACAGGGTTTTCATTCCGTGAGTATTGCACACGTTGCGACTTTTCGCCAATGTTGGTACGATATTGACGCACAAAAGGGGTCCGTAGCTCAGTTGGTTAGAGTCCCGAGCTTATACCTCGGTCGTCCTTGGTTCGAGTCCAAGCGGACCCACCATAAAAGTCTATGTTTTTTGTCACGATAATTCTCGTCATTCTCGGCGTCGTGTTTGCGGTGTGGGGCGTTCGCGCCCATTCCAAAGAAACGATATACCTCGCGCTGTGCTTTTTTGCCGCCGCGCTCGGCACAGGCGTTATTGAATTTTTTGCCCTAACGGCGTTCTAGAGCCTTATCACATATGCCAGTGAGTGATGGATTGTTGACGTTTGTTCCTGCGGAGTCGTTTACCATATTGTTGGCAGGTGCGTGGTTTGTGGTGTTTTGGATTTTGGGTGGTGTGCTTTTTGCCGCGGTATCGACGATACACTTCTTGAAACTGAAAAAGACACGTTTCAGTTGTCTGTTTTCTCTTGCCAGTGCAGCTGCGGCGTACGGAGCGGCAGCCACAGGTATCGTTGTCGGAAAAGAACATATACAAGACTGCCTTACTGTGCCCGCCTTTCTCGATTGTGGTGCGAAAGAGATCTTTCTTTCCGGTGGCGCGTGGTTTATTGTCCTCATGCTCCTCAGTCTTTTGCTCATGTTGCTTTCTCGACGCGAATCAAAACCGTTGACACCATCGTGACGACCTCGTATAGTTTTGCCGCACACATTAAAAACAGGCTCTAAGGAAAAAATGGGCGGTTAGCTCAGTTGGTTAGAGCGTCACATTGACATTGTGAAGGTCGATGGTTCGAACCCATTACCGCCCACCAAGAAATCCCTGCTTCTGCGGGGATTTTTTGTATTTTTTGATTTTTCAACACTAGGCACTGTCAGTGCTTAGTGTTGAAATATTGTGTCTGTGATGGTATTTATAATCTGCGAGGTGATTCATGAACAAGTTATGGATTCCTGAAATGGGGAAAGTGCGCACAATTTCGCTTTCACAGCGTATTCGTCCCGTGGTTTTTTGTCACAGGGGTGGGCAGGCCGGTCACTACTATATCAAACCTGTCGACGTCTTCTATGTGCCGTTTCTGTGGGAGCCGGTTGTCGGCAGCGAGAAGATGCAGGGAGGCAAGCGATATACCGACATCGTGACGTTTCACACGATTAGAGAGCGCGACAGGCTGACTGCGACAGTCGCCGAGGTGTTAGCGCAGATTCCCGACCAGCTCCTTACTTCAGCAGTCGCATTTGAAGGGAGGGATGTACCTGTGCTCGCAAGAGTGGATCCCGTCCTTTTGGCGAACGAACATGCTGCGCTGCGTGACGGCTACCACACCATGATCACGCGAATTTACTTCTAGTACGACCCTTTGCAGATGTGTGCTGTGAGGGGCGTTTTGTTTTACGCGCTTATATTTTTCCGATTTCAAGACGCAGCAAATGCATTGCCTCGTCGCGGTTGGTGACGAGGCCACTCAGTTGCGCGTCGCGGATTTTGGAGAGAAGTCGGCGGTAGAGGGGGCCGGGTGGAATGCCGAGCGTGTCGAGGTCACGGCCGCGGAGCAGTTTTGGTGACGCATCTCTTTGCTCATCGTAACGGTCGAGTAGTCGGCGTGCAACATGCATACGTTCTCTGCCAACGTGGTGGGTGCCTTCGTCAAGAAAAACGGCGTGCATGAGTGCGAGCAGTTGACGACCACGTTGATTGCCAAAGATTTTTTCGAATGCTGATGGTTGCAAAGAGGCCGGGTCGATGTCCGTAAACATGCGGAGGTTGTCGAGGAGCCACGTGGTGTCGTCGACATCGCAGTGCGAGGGGTGAGAGCTGTGAATTTCGTGGAGATGATAATCGCGAGCGAGATTTTTGATGACCGTTGTTGCATTTGGCTCGTTCGCGAGGAGTGCGGCGAGCGTCGCGGCGTTCGATAGTTTTTCGACACCGTGGCCGCCGAGTGTTTCAGGATGAGCAAAAGTGTGGAGCATGGCGACAGAATGAGCAGAGGTGTCGTCATTTACGTTTGGTGCAAGCGTCGACAAAAGGCCGCTTGCGTGGACAAGTGAGGCGCCGTAACGGCTGTTTGCGGCGAGAATGTCGAGAAGCGCATGGCCAAGCACGCGACGAGGAATTGTAAAACGCGACAGGCCTTCGTCGTCATGTTCCGTGATATGAAGGCGGGGGAGTGATCGCGTCAATGCGTGCCACGTTTCGCCAGCGAAAGTGAATTCGTGCTGTGCGGCGAGACGAAGTGCGCGGAGTGTCGCGAGCGGTTCGTTGGCAAATGTGCGGAGTGGGTAGTTGGTTGTTCGGAGCGTGCGAGTTTTTATGTCGTCAAGGCCGTTGCCATTTGCATCGTCGATGGCATGGTCGCGGTAGCGATAAGTGAGGCTGTCGACCGTAAATTCTTTTCGCTCTTGTGGTGTCGTTGATAAAATAATTGTGTGCGCTGCGTCGTTTGGTGCGAATGTCATGACGTCGCCGTATCCCTCAAGTTGAAAATTGCCGTACGGCGTGAGTGCGCTACGAATGTCATGTGACGATGTGTGGTGAATAGTGACATGTGGCGTTGCAGGAATATGCCCAAGTAAAATGGTGCGAAGCGTCGCGCCGCCAAGAGAGAGATCGGCGTTTGGCTGCCGTCGCAAAAATGGATTGACCCACTGTAAGCGCGGATCCCTTGCAATAAAATCACGCACCCGTTCAGCGGGAGGCATGGAAAAATTTGCGTAGCGCAAAAGCAAGTCCTCAGACATGTGATAATTATATCACATTACACTTCGCCTCTGCTTCTTTCGCCGCTCGGGTACGTTTCCCCGACATCGCGGAGGAGCAGCTCTTACGATCGTCGAATATATCCTGAATAGGATTCGACGACTGAATCGTGCTATTCCTCCACGAGTCGTGAAAAGTACCACTCGCGGCTTGGTCGCCGAGGCGAAAAGCACATCACCGTTTCAGCTCAATCCGCAAATGTGTGATGAGTATCTTCTCTGCCTCCACAATATCCGTTGTGGAAAGTGACAAGTGAGCAGCTTCGCGGGTGCCGCTGGCTTTGAATGGAGAGCCGAGTTGAAGGGCGTCGTGTGGCCTACTGGTGTGAAGGCGTACGGCGATATGGTCGTCGTCATGTTCGTAAAGAATAGCAACGACATCGGCGTCGGGGGATGTGGCGAGCAGTTCTTCCACAATGTCGTCGAGAGCGTGTTCGTTCGTTCCTGCAGCGATAAAGTCCTGTTTCGTGAGCAGCGTCCACACCAAACGAACGTCGTTGTCGACTTTGAGACGTGCCAATGCTCTGCCCCACAAGCGCAATGTTTCGACACTGCGAGTGCGGTAGAGTTTTTCGACGATTTCGTCGCGTCGTCCCCCTTTGTTCATGAGCGCTCCTGCGGTTTTGAGCGTTTTTGGTGTGACGTTTGGTGTTTTGAAACTCTTTGTTTTCGCAATCATGCCTGCCAAAAAACATGTTGCAACGTCGGCGTCGATGAGATTTTCGTCGATGCGCGTAAGCAAATCGAAACACGCTTCACCGTTTGCAACGGCACTGATGTCGACAAGATTCATGTGACCAAAATGTTCGTTTGCGGCGGTGTGGTCGATGTTGATAATCGGCGTATTGAAAAAGAAATCTGCGTAGGCCGTTGCAACGTCGCCGAGTGCCGTAATGTCGGAAACACCGATCATGAGAATAACGTCGTAGCGATAACCGGTCGTTGATACACGCACGTCGTCGCTCCGCCATGCGCCGTGCTTTGGCGTGACGTCGATGCGCAGTATGTCGTTTTCGGTGACGTGTGTAAGTGTGTCGACTTTTGCATTTGCACAGTCGATGGTGATGGTGACGCTGCGAATATTTGGGAGATCGTGGAGGACGACACGGCCGTTCGCGAGGAATGCGAGATTTTGCGGAACAGGAGCGCCTGCAGAAAGAATGTCGATTTTTTTGCCAAGCGCCTCAATGATGCGTGCAAGGCCGAACGCAGTTGCGATGTCGTCAATATGTGGCGTTTCAGAAAGCACGATAACCGGCCGTTCTGCACGTTTGATCTGGCTAAGAAATTGTTCGTGGAGGAGCAGAGACACAGCAGTCGTCAGGAACATGAATGAGGGGGCAGTGTAGACACGTAGCCCTCGAGCGTCAAGAAAGGCGATTGCTTTTTTGCTGTCTTTTGATACGATTGGGGGTATCTATGGACGAGTTTGCAAAAGCGTACGAGCCAAAGTTGGTGGAAGACGGCATATACGAAAAATGGTTGCAGAGTGGTTTTTTTGCACCCGAGAATTTACCAGGGGAGCGCACAGAGGCGTTTTCTATTGTGTTGCCGCCACCGAATGTGACAGGCACGCTGCACATGGGGCACGCCGCGATGTTGGCGATTGAAGACGCGATGATTCGTTTTGCGCGACTGTCGGGCAAAAAAACGGTGTGGATTCCTGGCACCGACCATGCGGCGATTGCGACACAGAGCAAAGTTGAAGGCATGATTTTTAAAGAGGAGGGCAAAACACGACACGATCTTGGCCGAGACGAATTTTTGGCACGCGTGCAAAAATTTGCGGCAGAGAGTCGCAACACGATTGTTGATCAGTGTCAAAAAATGGGTGCGTCGCTTGACTGGAGTCGCGAGGCGTACACACTCGATGCTGCGCGTAACAACGCCGTGAACGTCGCGTTCAAAAAAATGTATGACGACGGACTTATTTATCGCGGCTATCGCGTGGTGAACTGGGATCCCGTAGGGCAGACAACAATTGCTGACGATGAAATTGTGCACAAAGAAGTCGAGTCGACGTTGTACACGTTCCGGTATGCAAAAGACTTTCCGATTGCGATTTCTACGACGCGCCCCGAAACAAAAGTGGGGGACACGGCGGTGGCGGTGCATCCTACAGACAAACGCTACAAAAAATTTGTTGGCAAAGTTTTTGACGTTGATTTTTGTGGCGCATCGTTATCGATAACCGTTGTTGCAGATGAGAGTGTCGACCCAATGTTTGGAACAGGTGCGCTGGGAGTGACTCCTGCGCACAGTACTATTGATGCAGATATCGCGGCACGCCACGATCTTCCCATGACGCAGGTTATTGGTGAGGATGCAAAAATGATGCAATCTGCAGGAACGATTGTCGCAGGAAAGACAACGAAAGAAGCACGAGTGATCGTTGTAGATTGGTTGCGCGAAAATAATCTCATCGAAAGCGAAGAGAAAACCGTACAGAATTTGTCGACGGCCGAGCGTTCGGGTGGCGCTATTGAACCATTGCCAAAGATGCAGTGGTTTGTGAGTGTTACCAAGGAGTTCGATCGTCATGGCAAGAAAGCCACATTGAAATCGCTCATGCAGGACGCAGTACGTTCTAAAACTGTAGAAATTTTGCCGGAACGATTCGAAAAAACATACTTTCACTGGATCGACAATTTGCGCGACTGGAACATTTCGCGCCAGATTTGGTTTGGGCATAGAGTTCCCGTGTGGTATCGCGGTGATGAGATTGCTGTGGGTGAAGCGATGGGTGATGGTTGGGAACAGGATCCCGACACGCTTGATACGTGGTTTAGTAGCGGATTGTGGACGTTCTCTACGCTTGGGTGGCCTGACGAGAAAAAGTTTTTAGAGAATCGGGAGTTTCATCCAACGACCGTTCTTGAGACAGGTTACGATATTTTGTTTTTCTGGGTTGCACGAATGATCCTCATGTCGACATATCTTCTTGGCGAGGTGCCGTTCAAAACTGTGTACCTCCATGGTTTAGTACGCGACGAACAAGGGCGCAAGATGAGTAAATCGCTTGGCAACATCATCAATCCGCTCGACATGATTGCAAAGTACGGTGCCGATGCAACTCGACTGTCACTGGTGATTGGTAGTACACCAGGGAATGACGTCAAATTGTCGGAGGAGAAGATTGCGGGTTTTCGTAACTTCACAAATAAACTTTGGAACATTTCGCGGTTTGTCGAAATAACCACAAAGGGCTTGCACCACGTGGAAAGCGTTGAGCCGAATACGCTTGCCGACCGTTGGATTCTCGGTCGACTTTTGGAGGTTGCTGAAAAAGTGACTACGCTGCACGAAACATATCAACTTTCGCTTGCGGGAGAATTATTGCGGGAGTTTACATGGAGTGACTTTGCCGATTGGTATTTAGAAATCGCTAAAATTGAAAAAGGTAAAGATGACATGCTTTGTTATGTCCTCGAGCGTCTGCTTATTTTGTGGCACCCGTTCATGCCGTTTGTGACAGAAGAAATCTACGCGCGATTTGGGAATGGGATGTTAATTGTTGCAGAGTGGCCGAAAAAAGAGTCCGGTTCCGCCGGAGAAAACGGTGATGCAGCGTATTTTCACACACTGCAAAACATCATCACGGCGATTAGGAATATCCGTGCCGAATATAAGGTTGAGCCAAAGAAGTTTATCGACGTTATGGTTTCAGATGCGGCCATCGTGGAGCACGCCGACATCATAAAAGCATTGGCACGAGTTGAAAATCTCACCGTTGGCAGCAAGGCAGAAAATTCCGTTTCTACGATTGTCGACGGTGTCGAGATTCGTGTGTTGCTTAAGGGACCTGTAGACGTCGCAAAAGAACATGCTCGGCTCGAAAAAGAATACGAAGATACCACGAACTATATTCGTGTGCAGACGGAAAAGCTTGCGAACACGGATTTTGTGTCACGGGCGCCAGAGAAGGTCATCACCATTGAACGAACGAAGTTGGACGAGGCGCAAACAAAGGCAAAAAAGATTGAACAACAATTGGCTTCAATGAAATAACGGAGGTTTTATGATTACGGATAAACAACACATCGATCACGTTCTCTCTCGCGGTGTCGAAGCGGTGCTGCCGACACGAGATGCATTGGCAGAAATGCTCGCGAGTGGTAAGCGGATTCGGCTGTACTGCGGGTTTGACCCGACGGCGCCGTCGCTTCACATTGGGCACGCGCTTCAACTAAGAAAATTGAGAGAATTTCAAGACCTCGGTCACGAGGTTATTATGCTCGTGGGTTCGTTTACTGCAATGATCGGCGACCCAACCGACAAGGGTGCGGCACGTACACCACTTTCGGCGGAGCAAGTCATGGAAAACGCGAAGACGTGGAAAAAGATGGCTTCCAAGTTTTTACGTTTTCATGGCGAGAACAAAGCGGTGGTGATGCACAACCACAGATGGCTCGGTAAACTCAATCTCGGCGATGTCGTCAATCTTGCGAGCAATTTTACTGTTCAGCAGATGATGGAGCGCGACATGTTTCAAAAACGACAGAAAGAGGGGAAGCCGATTTACCTCCATGAATTCATATATCCGCTCATGCAGG
This sequence comes from Candidatus Uhrbacteria bacterium, assembly GCA_943359325.1. Lineage (GTDB taxonomy): Bacteria > Patescibacteriota > Patescibacteriia > UBA9934 > UBA9934 > UBA11707. The sequence continues at coordinate 8,212 of CALRHD010000005.1, forward strand.
GCTACGATTCGGTAGTGATGGATGTCGACTTGGAAATTGGTGGAAACGATCAGTTATTTAACATGCTTGCGGGGAGAACGCTCATGAAGGCAATGAAGCAAAAAGAAAAATTTGTGCTTGCGCTCAAGCTTCTCACGAATGACGAGGGGAAGAAGATGAGCAAGACCGAGGGCGGATTTATCGCGATCGATGACGTGCCGGAAGACATGTATGGAAAAATCATGGCTATGAACGACGGAATGATCGTGCCATATTTCGAGATTGTGACCGATGTGCCCGCGGAAGAGATAACGAAGATTCGTGAAGAACTTTCAGGAGGAAAAAATCCCCGCGACGTGAAAATGGCGCTTGCAAAAACCGTTGTTGCAATGTTCCACGGCCCGCGTGCGGCGTCGAAAGCGGAAAAGCATTTTGTGGGTGTGATTCAAAATAAAGAAGCTCCAGATGAAATGCCGATATTCAATACAGCATTGCAGCAAGGAAATGCATTGGTTCTTGGCGAAGGAGCCATGACGCTCGTTGATGTACTCGTGAAGGCAAAACTCGCTGTGTCGAACGGCGAAGCGCGACGATTGATAGAGCAGGGAGGTGTAACGCTCGACGACGTAAAAATCGACGACGCATTTCGTGATATGCGAAACGTGAAGGGTGTTTTACGACGTGGTAAACGACAGTTCGTTCGTCTGGTTTAGGTTTTATGTATACACGTGATCAGGCAAAAAAAGAGGCGCTCACAAGTCTTAAAAAGGCGCTTGGAAAAACGTTTTCGCTTTCGGCGGATATGCTTGTCGTTCCTCCAAAATCTGACATGGGTGATGTAGCGTTTGCGTGTTTTGCGCTGGCAAAAGGGGCGGGCCGCAACCCTGCCGAGATTGCGACGGAGCTTGCAGCAAAACTTGCGCCGTCGCCGCTTGTGCGAAAAATTACGTCGCAAGGTCCGTACGTGAATTTTTTGTTCAACGACGTTGCGTTCGGCGCAAGCGTTCTTGCCGATGTCGCCAAAATGAAAAAGCGCTATGGGAACGGCACGACAGGGAAGGGTAAAAAAGTGCTCGTGGAATACGCTCAGCCGAACACGCATAAGGAATTTCACGTTGGCCATATTCGTAATGCGGTGTACGGGCAGGCTGTTGTCGACCTTGTTCGTGCGAACGGCTACGAAACAATCGCTGCGGCATATATTGGCGACGTGGGGGCGCATGTTGCGAAGGCGGTATGGGGTTTTAAGAAGTTTTTTGGTGACGCGATGATTGCGAAAGAAGACCGTGCGCGTATTCTCGGCGAAGCGTACGCGAAGGCAACGGCGTTTGTGGATGAACATGAAGAGGCAAAAGAAGAAATCGCCGATGTTCAGCGAAAGCTCGAAGCAGAAGAGGAGCCGTGGTTGTCGTTGTGGCGAGAAACGCGCGAATGGAGTTTGGATGCGTTTCGTGAGAATTTTGCGGAGCTCGGCGTTGCACCCGACGCATGGTATTTCGAGAGCGAAGTCGAAAAGCCTGGCAAAGAGCTGGTGAAAAAAATGCTCATCGACGGGATTGCGCGGAAAAGTGAAGGTGCGACGATTGTGGATTTGGAGAACGAAAATCTTGGTGTTTTTCTTATCCTCAAAACCGATGGCTCGTCCTTGTATGCAACGAAGGATTTAGCACTCGCGTTTCAAAAAGAGCGCGACTATAGCGCCGACAGGCAGATTTTCGTGATTGACGTTCGCCAGTCGCTCTACATGAAGCAACTTTTTGCGACGCTGAAGCGCATGCATTTTCACCCGGAGCTTGTGCATCTTGGCTACGAAATGGTTACCCTACCCGAAGGTGCGATGTCGTCCCGTAAGGGCAATGTAGTGACGTACGAAGATTTACGCGACGCGATGGTCGAGAAAATCGTTGCAGAAACGGCAACGCGTCATTCCGACTGGAAGCCGAAGAAAGTGCGTCAAATTGCAGTTGCAGTTGCAATGGCGGGCATGAAATTTATGGTGCTGCGCCAGGATCCGGGCAAGCAAATCGTGTTTGACATGGACGAAGCGATGTCGGTCGATGGATTTACGGGGCCGTATATTTTGTACACGATTGCACGCATCAACAGCATTGAAGCAAAGGCGGACGTGTCTGCATTGCCGCTTGCCGAACACCTCACGCAACCGCTTGAGCAGCGCCTACTTCGCCATGTTGCCGCTTATCCGAGCGTTGTCGCAAAAGCGGCAGCGACATTTAATGTGTCGCTTATTGCGCACGAGGCGTTTGGACTGGCGAAACTTTTTGCCGAGTACTACCAAGAGGTGAGAATTCTAGATGACGTAAACCATGAACGTAAAGCGGCCCGACTTGCGCTTCTGTACGCCGTTCGGCAGACGTTGACGAATGCGTGTGGATTGCTCGGGATGGCGGTAGTAAAAGAGATGTAGAGGTTTGTACGACGGCTTGCCCATCTACACCACCCGCGGTAACATGCCAATGTTATTGAATTTGTTTATGACGAAACACAGCGGCGAAGAGACGATTATTGCACATGGCGTTCGCGTGGAGGGTGACTTTGTAAGTCAGGGGAACGTCATTATAGAGGGTGATGTGCAGGGCACGATACAAACGGCTGGTGACTTGCGCATTGGCGACGAGGCAAAAATCACCGCCGATGTCACTGCAGCAAACGCAACGGTGTCAGGTGAAATTCGTGGGAACATTCAGGTGAGCGGTAAGTTGGAGCTGTTGCCGTCGTCAAAAATTATTGGCGACATTACGGCTGACGTTCTTTCCATTGGCGCCGGCGCACAGATCAACGGAAAAATCACGATGGATGGCAGACCAGTTAAAAAAGAAATAGCGGTGTAAATGTGTACCTCTACGTCTACGACGAAAGCGTCCAAGACAGAAAAAACGAACGCGAATTGTCGCTTATTGAAACCCGTTTAACCGACTTGGGGATTGCGGGAAAGATTGCGCGGCTCGCACTTTTTCGCGATGCGACGGAACTTATTCGCGACGAAGTACGCCGCGGTGTGACGACGGTTGTCGCAGTAGGGAATGATCAAACGTTGCGTAAGGTGCTCGACGCGGTGCAGGACCCGCAGATCGTCGTCGCCATTATTCCGCTTGGGGGGAATAACGACATTGCGGCAATGCTTGGTGTGCCGCAGGGTGTGGCGGCGTGTGACACGCTTTCGGCACGGCTCGTGGAGGAAATGGACGCAGGAAGTGTGAATGGCATGCGATTTTTACACATCGCGACAGCAGAAAATGTGCAACCGAGTTGTGTGTGTGAAGGGAAATACGCCGTGCAACCCGTTCGTCCGAGCACGATTGAAATTCGCAATCTTGCCCAGTCGGCGGAGTTCGGGACTGCCGACCCCACGGACGGTAAGCTCGAATTCGTCATGAAAACGCCTCGTCGACGTTGGTTCGTCCGCAAAACCGACGCGGTAACGGTTATCCCGTTTACCCACATTCTCATGAAAAGCCAAAAACCCATGACGATGTTTGTTGATGGTGAAGCGGTCGAAGGCACCGAATTTGACGTCAAAGTCCTCCCTCGCCAGATGCGGGTGGTAACGGGAAAAGAGAGGAAATACGCCTAGGCAACACGAACCATCCTAATACAAACAGCACTGTCGACGTGATGGCGGAACCCATGCACCACTGGCAGATGGCGTGGATGAGGAAAATTTGGGCGAAAACGAACCAAAGAGAAAAGAGAAAACCTGCGAGCGTGAATTTCCCTGCGAGGCGCAAGAGCCTCTCGTTTTTTTTGTCGACGGCAATGAACAGCATGCCGAACATTGTGAGGTAGTAGAGCGCACCGAGGAGCGCAACAGGAATGCCGAAGATTTCCGAGTAGCTGCTTGTGGTGACGACTTGGCAGCCGTGCGTAATGGTGCAGGGGAGGCGTGCGTCGGTGTAATGTGCCACGGTCAAATATGTTGCGTCGGCAAATCCGAGTAGCGCAACGCCAAGCATTGTCAGCGGTAACCAACGTGATGTTGCGAATATTGACATATTATTCTGTCGTAGATCCTGAGCTTGTCGAAGGGGTGTCTTCGGAAGCAGGCGACTGGCTTACTTTTGCAAGCGCTGCCTCAATCACTTTTTTCATGCCGTCGTAGCCGCTCGGAATGGGAATTGCCGTGCCGTTCAAAAAGAATGACGGTGTGCCCGAAAGGTTTGCCGCAATCGCGCTACGATGATCGGCGTTTACGCGTGCTGCTGTTTCGGGAGACGTGTAGTCGGCGATAAATTGGTCGGTGTTGAGGCCGAGACTTTGTGCGTACGAAGTAAATGCCTCTTTCGGATTCGGCAACGTTCCCCATTCTGATTGTTTTGCAAAGAGTACATTCGCCATTTGGAAAAACGCACCCTGCTTGCCCGCAGCTTCTGCTGCATGCGCAGAATCGAAAGCATTTTGGTGAATGTTCTGAAGAGGGAAGTAACGATAGACGAACAATACCTGGTCGCCGTACTCTTCCATGATTCTATTTACGACGGGGCCGAAACGTGCGCAGGTTGGACACTGAAAGTCGCTGTACTCTACGAGCACAACTTTTGCGTCAGGGTTCCCTTCGGTCCAGTCGCTCGCGTTGACAACACTCGGCAATGGCGTCTCCACTTTGACACTACTGCCTTTCGACGCCCACACAATGCCGCCGATGATTGCGACAATAATGATGAGTACACCGACGTATTTCATGACGCTTTTCATGCCTGCGTTTCTTGCCATTGCTCTGTCGTTCGCCGCTTGCTGTGCCTTTTTCTCTTCGCGGCGCTCCTTGTCATTTTGGAGGATATTTTCATCGGTCATAGTAACCCCATGGTATCGGAAACATGAAAATGGAGCAAACAAAAATCCGATGGCAAAAACCATCAGATTCTTGTGGTGCGCGAAAGAGGACTCGAACCTCCAAGCTATTGCTAGCATCAGCCCCTCAAGCTGACGAGTTTACCAATTTCTCCATTCGCGCAAATATCAACGGGAAAACTATAATAGATGCAGCGTCACTTGGCAAGATGAGGAAAATTCGTTAGCATTATGCCGCTGATAGTCACATGGACGCCTAGCTCAGTTGGTTAGAGCATCTCGTTTACACCGAGAGGGTCGAGGGTTCGAGTCCCCCGGCGTCCACCACGAAGACATGGGCTCTTAGCTCAGTTGGTAGAGCGTCTGGCTGGCAGTCAGAAGGTCACCGGTTCGAACCCGGTAGGGTCCACCACAAGAATCTGATGGTTTTTGCCATCGGATTTTTGTTTTGTGCTATAATTTTCGGCGTACACATTGTTTTATGCTCGGAAGAATTATTATCGGCTTTCTTGTTTCGCTCCTTGGACTGGCAATGGTTTGGAAAACGGAGTTTTTTATGAGTGTGCTCGGTGAAGTTGACTGGGCGCTCAAATACTTGGGCGGTGGTGGTACCCGCTTGTTTTACAAGTTACTTGGCACGGCTGTCATTATGATCGGCTTTCTCATTATCACCAACTTGTGGAGCGACTTCATGGGCGGCCTTATTCACCGACTTTTCGGATAGCGTATGGCTTCAGGTAGCGCACTTCTCGACGCTCGCGCCATTCTCGCCGCGCTTGGCGTTGGCCGCGGCCACCATGTTGCCGATCTTGGTGTTGGTCGCACGGGGCATTTTGTGTTGCGTGCGGGCGAGGCGGTGGGGGAGTCGGGGAAAGTGTATGCAGTCGACATTCTGAAAGAAGCGCTTGCGATGGTTGATGGCAGTGCGCAGCATCATGGACGTGAAAATGTGCACACGGTTTGGGGTGATGTTGAGCGTGGTGACGGTGTCGCTATTCCTTCGGCAAGCCTCGATGTTGCACTTTTGGTGCACACGCTCGCGACCCTCACAGAATGGGATGCGACGGCACGTGAAGTACGGCGCATGGTAAAAGCGGGCGGTAAAATTGCAGTTATCGATTGGCTCCCCGCAGCCATTCATGTCGCGGCGCCGATGGTGGATCGTCGAATGTCCCCACAGGAATCCGACATTCTTTTTGCTCATGCCGGCTGCCAAAAATGTGGCGAACTTACACCAAGCCGGTGGCATTGGGGTCGGGTGTATTCCGCATAGCACCTTGACGACCGCCCTGTTTGCCGTCACCCTATGGCCATATGATTTTTTCTCCAAGTTTTTGGTTCGACCTCACTCCGAACGCGCTCAGCCCGTTTTTTGAACAATTGTTTTTCGTTGTTTTCGCCGTACTGATCATTGGCGGCGCGGTTCTGCGCATCGTCGCAAAGAACAAAATGACTGATAAATACGCACGTATTATTGCAAAACACGGCGCACAGATTGCGTTTGTTGCGGGTGTCACGGGATTTATTATCTATTTCTTCACATTCGAGGAGATTCAATTCTTCGGTTCGCGATTTTGGTTCCTCGTTTGGGGTATCGGTATTATTGTCGCACTTGTCCGACTCTTCCGTTACGCAAAAAAGACTGTTCCGCAGCTTCGCCTTCGTGACCAGTCGCACGCCGACTCGAACAAATATTTGCCACGACGTAATTAACATGAAGGACGTCCGTAAAATTTTTGGTGACGCTGCCGAAAATCTTGCGGCGGAATATCTTGTACGTCACGGCATGCGAATTATTGCGCGCCAGTTCCGAACCGTGTTTGGAGAAATCGATCTCATTGCCATGGAAGGCGATGAGATCGTTTTTGTAGAAGTTAAGGCGCGACAAACAGATGAATACGGTTACCCTGAGGCTGCCGTCACCCCGTCGAAACTCCGAAAAATTGCGAACGCGGGGCTCATGTATTTGCGTGAAGAGCACAAAGAAGACGTGCCGTACCGCATTGACGTTGTCGCAATCGAATACTACATCGACCCGCCGCGAGTCACTCATTTACGTGCGGTGTCGTAGATGTTAGATTTAGCTTGACTTTTGTTGAATCTTGTGGTAAATTCCCTTGTCGTCAGGAACCTCTCCTGACGTCATTTTCCCACTGAAAATCACTACCCACCCCGTACAACGGGATTTCACAGGAGTCCACCATGACCACCATGACCACCGTTACCCTCCTCGCGTCCCTTCCCTCCGAAGCCGAAGTCCTCGCCGCTTACCGTGCCGCAGGTGGCACTATCGAGAACGTGGCCGCTTCCGCCCTTATGATCGACGGTGATGCTGCCCCGATCGATCCCAACTGGGCACAGCCAGGTAAGACAGTGCATATCCCATGCGGCCAAGTCGACCCGAGTAGCCTTGTCTTCTTCCAGACAGAAGAGATGAAGAACGGCAGCGGCACGCTGGGTACCAACCTGTCCGACAAGACGCGCCAGGCCAAACTCAAGCCGACGAATGCCAACGCCTGCGTCTTCCTCGAGCAAAATCAGGCGTTCCTGGCCAAGGTGCCGCAGAACATCAACTGCCTGATCTTCCCGGAGACGAGGTTCCTCGGCAGGAGCGGCTACTGGTACTTCCGGTGTTTGTTCCGGCGCGGCGGTCGGTGGGTGTTCTTCGACTACTATGTCGACTCCTGGTATTATGGCCAGTACGCTGTCGTGGCTTTCGGCGAGTAAACCCTCGGCCACTTAGCGCTCGAGCCCTGGCCTTGTCCCCTTTGTACTTTGTCACTTGTGACGAGTAACTGGGGTCGTAACCGGAGTTTTGCAGCAATGCGAGACTCCGGTTTTTTGTTTGAGATTTTTTTGATAAGTAGTACATTTGCACCTTTTTGTCCTCTCTGCTATCCTTTGCATATTGGACTCGGCTGTTGGCCGAGTTCACTTTTTAGCCAATGTTATGTCCAGTGTCATTGAACAAGCAATTCGACAGATTTGTGATGAGAAAGGTTTGGAGTACGACTCTGTGCTTGAAACAATCGAAGCGGCGCTTGCCGCGGCGTATCGCAAAGACTATGGTGATCGTTATCACAATTTAGAGGCAGAGTTTGATCCCGAAACAGGTGCGGTGAAGGTTTTTGACGTGAAAACGGTTGTCGACGACATTAGCCAAGAAGAAGTGGAGGCAATGGAAAAACGCGAGGCACAGAAAGCGGCGGCGCGTGAAGCAGCGAAGGCAATCGGTGAACATTTGCCCGAAGAAGAAAGTGATGCAACAAAATTTAATCCGAAGACAGACATCATGCTTTCGCAGGCGAAAATTTTGAAATCATCGGCGAATGTGGGCGACGTACTCCGTACGGAAATGCCGACCGCAGGAGAATTCGGACGCATGGCAGCGATGACGGCCAAGCAAGTCATTACGCAAAAGTTGCGAGAAGCGGAACGCGAAATTATTTTTAACGAGTACAAGGGTCACGAAGGCGAAGTGTTAGTGGGAACGGTGCAGCGCCGCGAAGGGCGCATTGTGCTTGTCGATATTGGCCGTACAGCAGGAATTTTGAAACCTGAAGATCAAATCCAAAGCGAACGCTATGAGTCGGGGAGTCGCATAAAAGTATATGTGCGTGAAGTGTCGATCGGTCCGCGTGGTCCGCAAATTTTACTTTCGCGCACGCACGAAGGTTTGGTGCGCAGATTATTTGAGCTTGAAATTCCTGAAATTGCTGACGGACTTGTGGAAATGAAGGCACTGGCTCGTGAGGCAGGAGCGCGCACAAAAATTTCTGTGTCGTCGAACGACGCAAGCATCGACCCCATTGGTGCATGTATTGGTCAACGCGGTTCACGTATTCAAACAATTATTTCCGAACTCGCAGGCGAAAAAATTGACGTTATTGAATGGAGCGAAAATCCGAGCGAGTTTATTCGCCACGCTCTTGCACCTGCAAAAATTGCGTCTATCGCCCTGCACGAAGACGAAAGAACGGCAACGGCTATGGTGGCGTCCGATCAATTGTCGCTTGCAATCGGTCGCGGTGGGCAGAACGTCCGTTTGGCCGCAAAACTTACTGGTTGGAAATTGAACATTCAAGAAGAGGGAAAACCTGAAGTGCCTGTCGAGGAAACGGTAGAGTCACCATCAGAACCTGCGGCAGAATAATATGGGCAATATATTCTTTGTTGCATTGTTCCAGCCGCTCTACAACTTGCTTGTCTTTTTGTATAACGTCGTACCTGCCGGCGGCGTGGGATTGGCAATTATTTTGATGACGGTGCTCGTGAAGGGCGCACTCTTGCCGCTCATGTACCGTTCCATGAAGGCGCAAAAAGAGTTACAAGAAATCCAGCCGAAAATTTCTGCGCTCAAGGCGGAATTAAAAGACAACAAAGAAGAGCTGGCGAAGCAGCTCATGGGTGTCTACAAAACACATAACGTCAATCCGTTTGCATCGTGTTTGCCGACTATCGTGCAGCTTGTTGTGCTCATTGCGTTGTACCAAGTATTGAGCGCGGGGATTGCAACAGTCACCGCAACGACGTTGTATAGTTTTGTGCATAATCCCGAAACCATGGCGCACATGTTCTTGGGTATCGACCTTGCACATATCTCTATTCCACTCGCGATCATTGCCGCAATTGCGCAATTTTTCCAGGCGCGACAATTGGTTTCACGTCGTCCGCCAAAAGAGGCGCGTGCCGATTCTGGTGCGCTCGACGAAGACATGGCGGCAACAATGAATAAAGTTACGCTTGTTATGCTCCCGCTTATGACGCTTATTATTGGTGTCACGACGGTGCCGGGCGGGCTTACATTGTACATACTTGTGTCGACGGTGCTTACATATTTGATGTATCATTTTTTCTTCGGGAACAAAAAAGCGGTATAGTCTTGTTATGCGTAAGCGAACTCTCCATACGCTTTTCTTTGCTGCGGCGTTTTTGCTGGGCGGTAGTTTGTTTGCATTTTTGGTTTGGAAGAGCGGCCCCACGGTTATTTGGCAAAGTTTAGTGACGTTCGGTGTGGTGCCATTTTTTGGCTTTTTGACGTTATCGCTTATTAACTTTACGCTCTACAGCATTCGGTGGCGCATGATTATTAACGACATTGTGTTGCCGTCGCAACGATTGCCGTTGCGTCGCGTGTTCTTTCACCGCATGAGTGGGTATGCGGCGGGCTATTTGACGCCCGCGTCGCAAGTTGCAGGCGAACCGATTCGCGTTGCCATGTTGCGTTCTGAAAATATTCCACTGAAAGAAGCGACGAGCGCTGTTGTGCTCGACCTCGCGTTCGAGATCGCGGCGTTCGTGGTGTTCGTCGTGTCGGGTGTGGCGCTTGCGGTTGCGTCAGGGATTGAAGGTGGTCGGGCATTACAAGGGGCAGGAATTTTTACGGGAGTGCTGATTATTTTTCTTGTACTATTTTTTTGGACGACGGCAAACGGCAAAGGATTTTTCTCCGGCGCATTTCGTGCATTGCGACTTGACCGCGTTGTACGTTTGCAGCGGGCATATCACTGGCTTGTCGATACAGAAAAAATGATGACGAAGTTTTTTGCGGGCAAGCCGCTTGTGCTCGTTTCTGTAGTGCTCTTGTCTGTCGTTGTTGTGTCATTTAAGGCAATCGAAGCGTTATACATCGCACATTTTTTTGGCGCATCGCTGTCTCTTCGTGACGCGTTTCTCCTTTCGACGCTTCCTGGTGTCGTCCTCCTCCTCCCCATCCCTGCAGGGCTCGGCGTGTACGAGGGAACGAACGCCGCAACGTTTGTGCTTCTCGGCCTTAGTCTCAACGCCGTTGCATACACGATGATTATTCGCCTTCGTGATTTCGTGTTTATCGGTATTGGTGTTATTCACGCAGTGCGGCGTGGAGAAAAACTTGTAAATAGATCGGCATGAAATGACAGGCTCTTATGTCTGACAGAATGCAACGAGCACCCACACCCATCGCCGCTGATTGTTTTTCCGTCATCGCATACTTTTCTTATTTTCAGTATCCGTTGACGGCGTTTGAAGTGTGGAAGTGGTTGTATATGCCGTCGCAGGCATGGAGTCTTGTGGACGTTATGACAGTGCTCGAAAAGGACGAATGGCTCCGAGAACGCGTGGGGGAGTGGAACGGATTTTATGGTATGGGCGACGTGGAGTCGGCATGGCGCGACCGTCACTCCCGTTACCTCGATGCAATGCGAAAGTACGCGGCGCTGCGTTTGGTTGCGGCGCTTATTGGCCGATTGCCGAGTGTGGAGGGTGTGTTCGTGTGTAATTCACTTGCGTACCACCATACGAACGAAGAGAGCGATAGTGACTTGTGCGTTGTCACGAAATCGGGACGGGTGTGGACGGCGAGACTGTTTGTTGTGCTGATGCTGGCGTTGTTGCGAAAACGACCCGGTGAAGCGAAGCGCGACCCCGTGTGTGCGAGTTTTTTTGTCGACGTTACGACGATGGATTTTTCCGTGTACGCTATCGAGCCGCACGACCCGTACCTTGCGTATTGGACGGCGACGCTTATTCCGCTCGTTGATCGCGAGGGGGTTACACAACACACCGCGCAAACAAATACATGGACAAAGCAGTTTTTGCCAAATGCCCAGTCCGTTCACCGCGCATTCGCATTTCGACGTAAAAAGGGGTCAGGTCTTGTTATTACTCATTTTGTCACAGAAAAATTCGCGCGACGATTTCAAGAAAAACGATTTACTCCTGTGATTACTGCACTCTTGAACGTCGATTCGCGTGTTGTCGTGAACGACCACGTACTCAAATTTCATACGAATGACCGTCGCGCTGAAATTGCTACGACATATAAAGAAAAACTTTCTCGTATATGACTATTCCGTTGAAGCAAACCCTGCTCTGTGTGTTCGTATTTTTACTCCCGTGGCAAACGCATCTTCTTGTGTCGACGGGAATGATTGGCGACGTTATTCATCCGTTTGCCGAAGCAAAGATTTTTTTGACGGAAATTTTTGTGCTGCTTGCGGCGCTTGCTGTGCTGTGGGAGCGGCCGAAGATTGACGCGTCGTCTCGGCGCGTCATTGTACTTGCCGTGCTCGTATTTGTTTCTGCTACGCTATCGCTTATTGCCAACGGAGCAACAGCGCACGGCTTGTCGATGCTCGACCATTTGTTTGTCGCGATGTTGTTTTTTACGCTTCTGCTCGATCGCGATGTCCACATTCTGCCGCTGTTGATTGCATTTTGCGCAGGGCTTGTTGTGCCGTCGCTGCTCGGAATATGGCAGGTGCTTTTTGACTCTTCGTTTGCGTCGACACTTCTCGGTCTCGCGCATCGCGATGCGCAGCAACTTGGTGACGCTGTGACTATTGCTGCCGACGGAACACGTCAACTTCGTGCGTATGGCAGTTTTTCGCACCCAAACATTTTTGGCGGCTATCTCGCTGTTGCTGTATTCGCGCTGTGGGGGAGCATGAAAAAAGAAAAAGGGGTCAGGTCTTGGTCCGCCAGCTGGCGAAGGAATTTTGCCTTGTTGTTGCTATTGGTTGTCGTCCTCTTTTTTACCGCTTCGCGATCCGCAATTCTTGGTCTATTGCTTGGCATTGGTCTCGTGCAGTTCGTTCGGTTCATGTCGGTGAAATGTAGAAATGGCGTGGTACGAGCGAGATTACTCGTTGTTCCCATCGCAATTGCCGTCATCGGTAGTGCATTGTTTATTTCGTACGCAGAACCAAACGTTGTCGCGAGTATTCGCGGCGGCGGCATTACTGAAGATCGTTCGCTCGATGAACGGAAGGAGCAGTTTGCTGATTTCCCCGCAGTGGTCGCCGGCCACATGATGTTCGGTAACGGTATGGGAAGTTATGTTTTGGCGGCGTACAGCGCAAAAACGTGTACAGGCTGGGACTGTCAGCCGATGCACAACACGCTCCTCCTTATTCTCGCCGAACTTGGTGTCGTCGGCCTCGTCGTTGTTATTGCGTGGTCATCAACAATCGACCGCATAAATTTCGCACGCTTTCCGAACCCCGATGCGCTCGTCGCATTCGCGATGGGCAACGTTATTCTCATCATTCTCTTTTTTGACCACTATATCTGGTCGACATGGTCTGGTCTCGCACTCATCGCTTTCGTCATGGCACTTACCGTCCGCATGGGAGAAAAGCAAGAAAAGGGGTCAGGTCTTGTTATTACTCATTTTGAGTAAAATTTTATGACGCGACCACTTCGTATTACATACTCTGGAGCTCTCTATCACATCACTGCTCGCGGCAATGAGAAGAAAGATATTTTCTTTTCCGACAGCGATCGCAGTCGTTTTTTGACAACTCTGGGTAATGTCGTAAGGTCATATAATTGGATCTGTCACGGTTACTGTTTGATGGATAATCATTATCATCTACTGATTGAAACACCAGAAGGCAATCTATCGGAAGGTATGCGGCAACTGAACGGCATGTATACGCAGTCGATGAACAAGGTTCGCGGTCGGGTCGGTCACCTTTTTCAAGGAAGATTTAAAGCATTTCTTGTTGAGCAAGAAACATATTTGCGAGAAGTCGCCCGATATATTGTTTTAAATCCTGTGCGCGCAAAGATTGCCCGTCGACCAGAGGATTGGCGTTGGAGTAGCTATAGGGCCATGGTGGGTATTCGTGCGGTTCCTGATTTTCTTACTACACAAAATATACTCCGACGCTTTAGCTCGACAAAAAAGATCGCAATACAGAGGTATCGTGATTTTGTCTACGAAGGGATTGGTGCGAGAAGTCCATTCCATAATGTACAACATGGTACATTGCTTGGCTCGCAGCAATTTGTTGATGCAATGTGGCAAGCAAATGACACGTCACACCTCACAGAAGTTTCAAAAGAAAATCGTATTATTGGACGTCCATCACTAAAAGATTTATTTTCAGGGAAACCAAGCAAAAAAGTTCGCAATCATATGATTTGTGTCGCAAGAGATCAGTGCGGATATCCTATGATCGAAATTGCAAAAGCATTAAAAATACACTACTCGTCGGTGACGAGAATTTATAAAATGAGTAATAACAAGACCTGACCCCTTTTCCTTGACATTCCAGTGTTTACGCGGCAAGATGCGGCGAGAAAAGCTATACTTATAATTATTGTTAACGAGATGTTTCTATGACATTGCGACCATTGGGCGGCAACATCATCGTCGAGCCGGAGGTGAAAGAAGCAAAGACGGCGTCAGGAATTTATTTGGCAGACGCGGGAGAAAAGCGTCAAGGGCAAGGCAAGGTGATCGCTGTTGGTCCCGGAAAAACGCTTGAGAACGGCACGCGTCAGAGTGTTGATGTAAAAATTGGTGATACGATCGTATTCAAACAATACGCGCCGGACGAAGTGAAAGTAGAAAATAAAACATATCTTGTGCTTTCTGCCGACGACGTGATGGCGATAATTGAGTAAATTTTTATGTCTGCAAAAAATATTGTTTTTGGCGACGACGCACGAAAGAAAATTAAGGACGGTGTTGACAAGTTGGCGAATGCAGTGAAGGTGACGCTTGGTCCAAAGGGCCGCAACGTGATTATCGATCGCGGGTTCGGTTCGCCAATGGTGACGAAAGACGGTGTGTCGGTTGCGAAGGAAGTGGAGCTTTTGGATAAGCTCGAGAATTTGGGTGCAACGCTCGTGAAAGAAGTTGCGAGCAAAACGAACGACGTGGCGGGCGATGGCACGACAACCGCAACGGTGCTGGCGCAAGCAATTGTTGCTGACGGATTGCGCGTGGTTTCGGCGGGAGTCAATCCGCAGGCGCTTCGCAGGGGCATTGAAAAAGGCGTGGAGGCGATCGTAAAAAAGATCGCGGAAATTTCGACGCCCGTGCACGGCCAGGCAATTGAACAGGTTGCGAGTATTTCTGCGAATGACCCGGAGATCGGTAAAATGATTGCCGAGGCAATGAAAAAAGTCACGGAGAACGGTGTCATTACTGTCGAGGAAGGCCAGTCGTTCGGCATTGAAGTCGACGTTGTTGAAGGTATGCAGTTCGATAAGGGGTATGTGTCGCCGTACATGGTGACGAACGCCGAACGCATGGAGGCCGAGTTTGGTGATGTGTCGATTTTGGTGACGAGCGAAAAAATCAGCAGCATTCAAACCATCATGCCGATTTTAGAAAAGGTGTTGCAGACAGGTCGAAAAGAGTTGGTGATTATTGCTGAAGACGTCGACGGTGACGCAATGACCACACTTGTCCTTAACAAACTGCGCGGTGCATTGAATGTGCTTGCGGTGAAAGCACCCGCTTACGGCGATCGGAGAAAGGCGATGCTCGAAGACATCGCGATTGTGACGGGTGCAAAGTTGGTGACGCCTGAAACGGGGATGAAGTTTGAGACGCTTGAGCTTGCCGATCTTGGACATGCGCGCCGTGTGATTTCGAGTAAAGACACGACAACGATTGTGGAAGGTGCAGGCGATAAAGCGATGATTGCCGATCGCGTGCTTGAATTGAAGGCGCAGTACGAGCAGTCGGAAAGTGATTTCGACAAAGAGAAATTGCGTGAACGCATGGCGAAAATTTCCGGCGGCGTTGCAGTTATAAAAGTTGGCGCAGCAAGTGAAGTTGAAATGAAGGAAAAAAAGCATCGCATTGAAGATGCGGTGTCGGCGACAAAGGCGGCGATTGAAGAAGGCATCGTTGCAGGTGGTGGTGTTGCGCTGATTCGTGCAGCATCAGTGATTGATGATCTCATTAGGTTAAGGATTGAAGAAGGTAACAGGCAGTATCAAAAGGGCGGTGTTCGTGGAATGGATCGTGTTCAGCAGGATGCCGAAGTTGCTGGTTTGCAAATTTTATACCGTGCAATCACTGCACCTTTGGAGATTATTGCAAATAATGCTGGTGTTGCTGGTCAGATCATTGTTAACGAAGTGATTAAACTGAGCGGAAACATGGGCTGGAATGCGATGACAGGTAAATTCGAAGACATGGTCGTCGCAGGTGTTGTCGACCCTGCAAAAGTCACACGCTCAGCGCTACAAAACGCAGCGTCGATCGCAATTATGATCCTCACGACCGAAGCAGCGATCACTGAAATGCCAAAGGACGACAAGGCGAGCGGCATGGGCGGTGGTATGCCCGACATGGGAATGGGTGGGTACTAGAGAACAAGCAAGAAGCGGGGCATGTACCCCGCTTTTGCTATGCTGTTGACTATTATGAACGATGAAGAAATACGTCTTGCTGCAAAAGCGGAGATACGTACAAAAAAGAAAAGATTAATTGAAAAATTTGGGGGAAAACTGAGTTTTCAAAAAATCTTGCTCATGCTTTTGAGCGCGGATCGTTTCGCGACGCGTTTCCAACGAATAGAGAATTTACGTTCTCGAAGATAGTGCGTATTGATCCCGATGAAATTCGGAGTGAAATTACAGGATATAATGGGAGCAATGCGTACCTTTTCCAAGGAGCGATTTCAGACGGTGTGAATCGTATTATGGATCACTGCCAGGTTAAGAATAAATCATTTATTCTTGACGGCACATTTTCGAAATATGATACATCGAAAAAGAACGTTGAACGAGATCTTTCATCGAATAACTATGCGGTAAGTATTAATATTGATAATATTGACGGTAAGGGAAAAATCCCATACGATGAAAATGATCTGTTACAAAAACTGTAATTTTATGGGATTTATCAATCAACTTTTTGTTAAATTTACTATGGGCAATCAACCCAAAAAGGTTGACGCGCTGCATTATTTTATTACTGAGGTTTCTGCGGGAAAAAAGAAACGGGCATTGGGAATGATTATCAAGCAGGTGAATAAGGATCAGAGAGCTATCGTCGAACAGGGTCGAAAATTGTCGGTAATAAAAAGTTAGAGATTTAACGATTCGTAATTTTTTGTTATGGAAAACACGCCAGAAACAGTCATTGTTCATGTGCCGCACGGTGGTCCAAGCGAAAAAGATCGTGCGCTCGGAGCTATTGCGTACATTGGTCCTTTGTTCATTGCCTCGTACATTTTTGGCACAGAGTCGAAATTTATAAAGTTCCATGCTGCGCAGGGTATGGTGTTTTTTATCGCGGCAATCGTTATCCGGCTCGTGCTGGGCACGTTATTAGTTTCTTCGGGCGGCATGGGCGCCGCGATGTTCGGTGGAAGTTCTCTTATGATGCTTGTGCATCTCGTGTTGCTCATTATTGCAATCATCGCAGTTATCAAAGCGGCAAAAGGTGAAGAATGGGAAATGCCTGTTGTGGGGCCGCTTGCAAAAAAGTTAAAAGTGTAAATTCAAGATCCATGTCTCAACTACACAATCGGATTGCTGCACTTGGAAACCGCCTCGCACAAGCGTGGTCGGTTTTGCGTTTGGAGGAATCGCGAAGTCGCGTTGTAGAATGTGAAGGCGAAATGAATGAACAGGATTTTTGGAACGATCAAGCGCGTGCGCGACGTATTTCACAGGAAGCGGCAGAGCTAAAAAAAGAATTAGCGACGTGGGACGGAGTGAAGAAAGAGTTAGATGACATTGCCGCACTCGATGCGCTTGCAGAAAGTGAAGGCGACGATGCGCTCCGCAAAGACGCCGAAGCCGCGATTGCGAATCTCGAAACGCGTTTTACGTCGATGGAATTTCAAATGTTGCTTTCGGGTGACTATGACTCGCGGAGTGCAATTGTCTCCATTCATGCCGGCGCAGGAGGAACCGATGCGCTCGACTGGACAGGAATGCTTTTGCGAATGTTTACCCGATTTGCCGAGCAGCACAGTTTTATCGTCGACCTTTTGGACGAATCTAAAGGGGAGGAGGCGGGTTTCAAAAGTGTGACGTTCGCCGTTCGTGGGAGATATGCCTACGGGTGGCTTCGAAGCGAGGCAGGCGTACACCGATTGGTGCGCATTTCGCCGTTTGACGCCGAGCAAATGCGTCATACGACGTTCGCACTTGTTGAGGTGTTGCCGGAGTTTGATGAAGTGGATGAAAAAGCGATCGACATCGACAGTGACGATTTGCGCATTGACACGTTCCTCGCGTCGGGCAAGGGTGGGCAGTCAGTGAATACAACGTATTCGGCGGTGCGCATTACGCACATTCCGACGAATACGGTGGTGTCGTGTCAAAATGAACGGTCGCAATCGCAAAATAAGGAAACAGCGATGCGCGTGTTGAAGGCGAAGCTGTACCAGCGTATGGTGAAGGAGCGTGCGACAAAACTTTCCGACATTAAGGGCGAACATAAGAGCGCGGAGTGGGGCAATCAAATTCGCAGCTACGTTTTGCACCCGTATCGCCTTGTGAAAGATCACCGCACCGACGTTGAAACGCCCGACACTGACGCCGTTCTGAACGGTGAACTCACCATGTTCATGGAAGCATTTTTGCGGAAAGATGCAGAGGAGAGAAATGGATAAGAGTGAAAGCTGAAAATGTGTATGACCTATAAAAATGCACTTGTTACGGGCGGCGCTGGCTTCATCGGCTCGCATGTTGTTGACGCGCTCGTGGCGCAGGGTGTTGTGGTGACGGTGGTTGATAAAGTCGACCCACTTCCTGATCGGAAAAATATTGGCGCGACGTATGTACGTATCGATATCAACGACGAAAAAATTGGAGAGGTGTTTCATGACGCCGCTCCTGATGTCGTGTTTCATTTGGCGGCGCATGTCGACGACAGGGCGTCAGTGCTTGACCCTGTTTTTAATGCGCAAGAAAATATTTTGGGGACGCTCAACGTATGCGAAGCGGCGCGAAAGGCAGGAGTAAAGAAAATCGTTTTTGCGTCGACGGGGGTTGTGTATGGTAAAGAGGAAAGTTTAGAGCCGACGAATGAAAGTGTCGTGCCGCGGCCGCAAACGCCGTATGCGGTTTCGAAATTGGCGGGGGAGCGGTACCTTCACTTCTATTCCACAATGTATGGTATTCCGTATGTTGCGTTGCGACTTGCAAATGTTTACGGCCCACGTCAAGACGGAAGCAAAGAGTGTGGCGTAATTGCGATTGCAACGTCACGGTTATTCGCAGGCAAGGAAGTATTTTTGCACAACGACGGGCTGACGACACGCGACTATGTGTTTGTCGGCGATGTGGTGACCGCGATGCTTGCTGCAGCAGAGAAAGACGTTACGGGTGTAATGAATATTGGAACAGGTGTGGGAACGTCGACGAAAGACGTGTGCGAAAAAGTTTTTGCGGCGATGCACATGCCACTTCTTCTTACACCAAAGCCTGATGTCGATGACGCAGTCAAGCATGTTGCGCTTGATAGTACAAAGGCGAAAGCAGGGCTTGATTGGTCGCCAAGAGTACGCGTCGACGACGGTATCGCTGAAACGATTTCGTGGTACGAAAAAGTATGAAAGTGCTTGTAACCGGCGGAGCAGGATTTATTGGTTCACATCTTGTTGACGCATTGGTGGCGCGTGGCGATGATGTGGTTATCGTCGATCATCATCGGCGTGAGAAAATGCGTTTCCCGAATAGGAAGGCGACGACGTATGTCATGGGCATCGACGACGTGCGGCTCGAAGAGATTTTTTTTGCAGAGCGACCGGACGCCGTGTGTCACTTAGCGGCGCAAATTAGCGTCACACATTCTCTTGCACAGCCTATTGACGACGCCGAAAAAAATATTATCGATAGCGTGCGTTTGCTCGACATCGCGCAGAAGTCCGGAGTCAAAAAGTTTGTTTTTGCGTCGAGTGGTGGCGCGATTTATGGCGACCACGCACTGCGTCCTACGCCGCTCGTTGAGGACGTATGGCCGAGCACGCCGTATGGCGTGGGCAAGCACATTTTCG
Organism: Candidatus Uhrbacteria bacterium; assembly: GCA_943359325.1. Lineage (GTDB taxonomy): Bacteria > Patescibacteriota > Patescibacteriia > UBA9934 > UBA9934 > UBA11707. The sequence goes on from CALRHD010000005.1 coordinate 27,738, forward strand.
AACGCTATCTTCATCAGTATTGGGCGCAATACGGTCTTCGCTACACGTCGCTGCGTTTTGCAAATGTGTATGGCCCGCGTCAACAGGCGGGAAAAGGTGGCGAAGATGGCAGCGCGATCGCGATTTTCCTCCACAAGATTTTTTCGGGTGAGCCGATAACGATTTTTGGTGACGGCAGTGCAACCCGCGACTATGTGTTTGTGAGCGACGCCGTGGACGCGTTGTGTCGTGCAATTGATTCGGATTTTGTGGGCGTGGTGAACGTTGGCACCGCACAGGAAACGTCGGTGAAAAATTTGTATGATCTTCTTGTCAGCATGCACGGCAACGAACATCCGTTGACGTTTGCACCATTTCGGCACGGAGAAACATTACGGAGTGTATTGTCGTTTGACTCTGCACGTGAACATTTGGACTGGGAACCGATGACCGCAATTGACGATGGTCTACGAAAAACGTATGAATGGTATGCGTACGTTCTTCTCGCTCAGAACCTTTCCTCCACTACACCTGCTGCGCTACGCCGTTTAGGCTCGTAAACTCGCCGACGGCTGGGCGACAGACGTTTCGTGGAGAAAAAGTTCCTCGCTGAAGAACGTTCACGTGCGCCCAAAAATATATGCGTGTACTCACCCCCGAACAACTTGACGACGCGGTTGCCATTCTGCACGAGGGTGGGGTTGTGGTGTACCCAACGGAAACGTCGTACGGTATGGGATGTGATGCAGAGAATGCCGACGCAGTTGCAAAAGTTTTTGCTATCAAGGGACGGCCAGTGAATAAAGGCGTGTCGATCATCGTGTCGTCGCTCACAGTAGCGTTGCGCTACATATATCTGCGGCCGTATTCTCGCCGCCTCGCGGAATATTATTGGCCAGGGCCGCTCACTATTGTTGCCGCGAAAATGCCATCGTCGCTCCTTGCGCCGCTTTGTGAACACGATGGCACGCATGCGGTTCGTGTGTCGTCGTGCCCTGTTGCCACCGCGCTCGCGGAAAAGTTTGGAAAGGCGATTGTTGCGACAAGTGCAAATATTTCTGGTGGTGGAGATGTGTATGACTCCTCAGAAGTTATCGCAACGTATGGGGATAGAACGTTACAACCCGACGCGTACATTGAGGCAGGAGTATTGCCGCGTACTCTTCCGTCGACGATCATTGAAGTGGGCGAGGAAGGAATTCATATTTTACGCCAAGGCGGCATTGTTGTTCGCAAAGTGTGGTAGATGCAAAAAAATCATTCGGCCAGCACTTTTTACGCGACGCAACTGTTGTCGCTGCAATTCTTCGCGCTGCCGAGCCGGAGAAATTTTCGCTTATTGTTGAAGTGGGGCCGGGAAACGGCGTGCTTACAAGGGCGATAGTAAGGGAAAGTCAGTTTGCCCTTATTGAAGCTGATCGTGATCTCATTCCTGCTCTCGAGCAGGAGTTTCCGTCGGCAAAAGTTATTTTTGCTGATGCCGCGCGTGTTGACTATGCGGATATCTGTCGGCAACTGAGTCGTGGACAGTTGTCCGCCCCCACGGTTCGATGGCTTTTAGTGGGGAATCTGCCGTACAACGCCGCAAATGCGATTATCATGAATGCACTTGAGTCGGAGTGTCCGCCTGAACGCATGGTGGTGATGGTGCAAAAAGAAGTGGGGGAGCGCATGCTCGGATTGACGCCGCAGTCGCGCGGTGTGTTGACGGTTGCGGTGCAGATGTATGCCGACGTTGAACGGATTTGTACCGTGAAGCCTGGCGCATTCGTTCCACCGCCGAAAGTCGACTCGATGGTTCTTCGACTGACAAAAGGCCGTCGAACGGCCTTTACCCCAGACCGCGTAATCGCACTGGCGAAAATTGGCTTCGCGAATCGTCGTAAACAGCTGCACCGTAATCTTGCCGACGCAGGTGTTGCGCCATCTGATGTCGTCAAAAAGCACCTTGTGGATATAGGGCTCACTGCTTCCGCCCGTGCCGAAGAACTTTCGATGGAGCAATGGGTGCATTTGTGCAGCGTGTTGCCGAAGCCCGAGCCTCGAGTGGTACTTTCCACGACTCGCGAAGGAAAATAGCACGATTCAGTCGTCGACTCCATGCAGGAATATATTCGACGATCGTAAGAGTGCTTCCGAGCGATGTCGGGGAAATGTACCCGAGAGGCGAAGGAGCGAGGCTCTGAATCTATCCCCACACACCAATACACTGCGAGGTGTATTTTTGGTATACTTCTTTTGTCTTAGAGCCTGTTTGTAATCTTGCTTCCTGAGACATTTGGATGATGTTTTGAGCGAAAAATCTGAAGGTCGACGAAACATAGTTAAAACTACGTTGAGAAGACATAAAGATTTTGCAGCCAAAACAGCGCCAAAGGGAGTCGGGAGAAAGATTATAAACAGGCTCTAACAGTAGGATTGCGTGTCTATGGATGAAGAACGCGTTGAGGTGACGTTGCCGGAACGGCCGGTTTTTACACGCGAACAAAAAGCAGGGTACGCCGTTGTGATTGCATGCGGCGTTCTTGCGGTTACACTGGGCGTTTTTTACATGGGGAAGCACATCACGAGTCCGTTTGCAATAAATTACACAGGTGACCGTTTGTTGACGGGTGAAGCGGCGCGCGCCGCCGAAGTTACAGCGCAAAAATCGCTTGACACCGACTTGGACGGCATGAACGACTACGACGAAATGAACGTCTACGGGAGCAGCCCGTATTTGAGTGATACCGACGGTGACGGCATGAATGACAACATGGAAATTACGTCGGGTGGTGATCCAACGTGTGCAATCGGTGCCGCATGCAGCAACACAAACGATGCACTTATTGGCAACACCGTTTCTGCAGGCGATCTTTTGGAGGGGACAGGCGTGAGTGCCGCAGCCGCGACAACATCGATCGATCAAATCAAGCAGATGCTTACGAATATGTCGCCTGCAGATATTCGTACAATGCTTATCGACGCAGGCGGCGATGCAGCACAAATTACCGCCATGAGCGATACCGAAGTGACTGCCATGTATGCAGAAACTGTTGCGCAGCTCGAATCTTCAGGCCAGCTCGACGCGATTATTGCGCAGATTCAGCAAGCGCAAGCAACACCACCAGTGGTGGAAGAGACTCCTGACTCCAGCAGCCAGTCATTAGAGGCTGGTAGTCAGTGATCCTGCTCCCTACAATCCTACCCTCCTACGAATACATATGCCCATCCGCTCTCACAAAAAATTCCTTCTCGGCTTCATGCTCGGAGTGTTGTTGTTGGTGCAAGGATTGGCGTTTATGCCAGAGCGGGTATTTGCACAAAACCAATCAAACACCGTGACAGACGCGCCGCGCCTTGCAGAATATGGCATTACTCATGGCGTTACGGAGCCTACAAAAATGTCGCTTGTTGGTGCGATCTTCACCGCAATTGTCAACCTCCTCACTTTTGCGGCGAATCGTTTAGCATACGATGCCGCGGTCATGTTGGCTTCTGGTGGCGCTGACGAACAGCCGCTTATTGAGTTCCGCAGCCCTGAAGCATTTTTTGCCGACTACACTTCTGCAGTCGCCGGTGAAGCGATCGGTCAGTTGAACGCCATCAACGCAAGCAACGGTGTGCTCACGAATTTCAATCTTTGTGCGCCAGACGCACAGATAATTCTTGCACTCAAACTCGGCATTAAGTCGTCGTTTCGTCGTCCGGAGCCGCGTTGTGACTTTAACGAAGTCAAAACAAACTGGAAGGGTTTTCTTGCGCAGGTCGCAGTTGATAATCCATCTGACCTCATAAAAAATGAAGTCATTCTTTTGCAGCTCAAAGACGCATTTGATCCGCAGGTAAATCAATTTTCTGTCGGCTTGCAGCTGTACAGCGACATTCTCGGACAGTCGAAATTGAATGCAGATATTTTCACGAGCAAGCTCCTCATGAACGGTCCAACGAAGGACGTTGTCGACGTCATAACGGGCAATGTCAAAACGCCCGCGTCGATGATTGATTACGCATATAACGATAGCGCAGCAAAGGCAAAAGATGTCGATTTCGAGATCGCAAAGACGGTGCTCCAGAACACGGACACTCTTCTGCAGGTTGGTGTTTCGATGCTTTCTGTTTTTGCGAATACACTGCTTTCGTCGCTGACCGACAGATTATATACAGGACTTTTTGACTTTAATACGCCGACTGCCGATCCGTTTGACGCAGGCATGTTTACGTCTTCGAATCGCGCACAGGCACAACAACGTTTTCAATCCATTCTTTCTGTCGCGCCACTCGAGGTGACGAACTATAACGTACTCGCTGACTTTTCAAGCTGCCCTTCGAATGCGCGTGGCCTTTACAACTGTGTTGTTGATACGTCGTTCGTGACTGCGGTTGCAAGAGCAAGTGCGGGTGTGCCGATGACACTTTCCGAGGCGGTTGATGATGGACTTATCGACAGCAGCTGGCCGCTCATTTCTTCGACCGACTCGGCACGCGACCAAGATCCGTATTGCTATACATACGGTTTTTGTCACAGCAATCTCGTAAAACTTCGCAAGGCACGCATTATCAGTATTGGGTGGGAACTTGCGGCAGAGTCGGGTGGAACGTCGACGAACGACCCCGTGACACTCCAAGAAGTGATGGACGGTTTTTATGACTGCAACACGGTAGGTGAACTTGATGCGAACCATCCGTGGTGCAAATTGATCGACCCTGACTGGGTGCTGAAGTACCCCGACACGCAGTGTAGGCAGTTGGTGTACGGGCAGCTCACAGAGTCGGCGGCAGCAGCAACGCGCAAACAAGAGTGTGTCGACTCACCAAGTTGCATTGATGAAGATTCCGACGGGAACTGCACGGGTGGTTACGGCTACTGCGTTCGCGAGGCAAATGTGTGGAACTTCCGCGGCGACGCGTGCCCTGAATATGCTGCGTCGTGTTTGACGTTTACTGATCCACAGCGTGATGACGCAAGCTATTTGCTTAACACTGTTGACTACGGAACGTGCGACGAAGGAAATGCAGGGTGCTTGTGGTACGCGACGCAAAAAGAAGAACAGACGGATGGGACATTCGCATGGCCAACTGTCGACAGCATCGAAACTGCGGACGCCGAGAGCGACGCGTACAAAAATCGTTTGTATCTCACGGCGCAAGTTTCTGATTGTGACGAAGAAAACGGCAGGTGCAGCGAACTTGTGGAGCGCGATAATGATTTGCGCTTGAATGCAATAGTGAACCCGAGTTTTGAAGACGACGCCGAAACAGATGGTGTTGCCGATGCGTGGACGTATTCCGGCACCGATGTTGCGTACGATACGTCGGGTACATATTCGTTGCACGGCGACGATGCGGTGAATCCGGGAGCGTCGGCGTTGTACGAAACGGGCATCACGATGGAGCAAGGTCGAACGTACACACTTTCGTATTACGCTCGCCAAGAAGATGGCGGCACAGGCGAAGAAAGTAGTATTCTCATTGCATTCGATAATGACGACACAACTGAAGCTATTGATGTGCGCGGCACGGCATATTCTGGTGACTGTGCATTATATGGCAGCGCGCGAAATATTTTGGAAGTCACAGGAACGCCGAGTAGCACAACCTACGAACGCTACACCTGCACGTTGACGTCGCCGATTTTGGCCAATCGTGGCGACCAGCTTTTTGCCTACGTTCGTGTGAATCCTGCGAACGTGTGGGTTGACGATCTCCAATTGGAACAAGGTGAGGACGCAAGCGCATACCACGAAGGGTACAGTACGTCGGATTTGTCGACGACGGTTGTGAAGGTGCCGCCTGCATATTTGGGCTGCACAGGGAACGCCGATACCGACTCTGCCGGCTGCGCGAATTACGCAGCAGTGTGTTTGGAAACCGAAGTGGGTTGCACGCAATATTCTCCTTCGAATGGCGACCCCGACGTGTTCGGCATTACCGACGACAACGACGTGTGCCCATCGGCATGTGTGGGGTACGACACATTTAAACAAGAAGCAACGCTGTACGAACCAAACGGTGATTTTCCTGTATACTTTATCCCGAGTACGGCCGAGGAATGCAGCGCAGAAGAGGTCGGTTGCGATGAATTCACAAAGCTCGACGATGAAAGTTTGGCGTATTTTACCTATGTTCGTGCATGTTTGACGACGTCGCAGGCCGATGCAAACACCGGCGGCGATCAATCGGCAACGTTTTATACATGGGAGGGTTCGGACTTGGATGGGTACCAGTTGAAAACGTGGAACCTGATGGAGTCGAACATGGATGGCTACACAACTGCGACGTACACGACGTCGGGACTTGCCGAAACAAATCCCGGCCATGCGCCGTGTACGAGCTGGACGACAAACGGTAGCGGTGTGACGTGTGACGACGACGTGCTTTCTGCCATTGGCGATTTTGACACCGACAGCAGCGACTGCGACGAACACGATGATATTTTCAGCAACCCAAGCTGTCGCGAATTTTACGATACGGATGGCAACATTCACTATCGCGATTGGTCGTTGACGGTGACGGTGAACAACGCGTGTACGAGTTATCGTAAAACCGATTTGGTCGGTCTCGGCGACGATGCCGACAGTGATGGAACAGATGATGGCAATGAAAACTGCACGCAATCAGGCGGCTACTTTGATGCAGTCACGAACGAGTGTCGCTATTACGGTTTCGCCGACGAAAGCGTGACGTGCGATGAAAGTGCGCATGGTTGCCGCAACTACACGGGTGGTCGCAGTCGCAATAGCAGCATCGTGCTCGAGGAATTATTCGAGGACGGAGATTTGACGAATTGGGACGCGCCATCAGCTATCGACGTGACGTATAGCAACGAGTCGATCGCGACAGACGGCCATTCGTTGGCGTCGACCGGTAAGGCGGTGTGGACGTATCTGTATGACAAAGGCACGGCATGCGCCGAAGAAGACGGCTGTGCTGCGGCAACGACCGGCACGCTCGGCGGCAACTGCACGGTTGAAAACGGCGCGCAGTATTGCGGTACGATCATTGATACGTTGGTACAGGACAAAACCTATACGCTGACATTCTGGGCGAAGGGTACGGGCGACATCACGGCAGGTTTTGCGCTCGATGCCGTGCCTGACGTCACAACATTTGCCCGCACCGACGCCGTGTTCGACACGGTTACACTTTCGACATCGTCGTGGCAGAAATACACGCTTGGTCCTTTGAATATCAGCAGTGATCGTTACGAAACATTTGGTGACAACACCGTGCTCGCGTTTATTCCGGAAAGTGGTGTGACGTTTTACGTTGACAACATCACACTCCGCCAAGGCGAAGATAATATTACGCTCATTAAAGACTCGTGGGTTACGCCGGCATCGTGCGACGAAGCGGCCGACGGCACTGCGTCACCACAATATTATTTAGGCTGCCAAGAATATGTGACGCAAGACGGTGACATTGCAAATGTCAGTTCGTTCTCGGCGTTGTGTCGTGAGGAAGTTGTTGGCTGTGATGACTTCTTCGCGACGCACGAGTCCGAGTCGCCGTATGCACAAGTGTATGGTGCGACGTGTGCAACGCCAGATGGATTGCCCGTTGCAACCGCGACGGATTGCTACCGTGATGCAGGGGAAAGTTCGGACGTCGTGACGGCAGAGGTTGAAGCGGCTGCGGCAGCGTCAACGTCGACGATGAGTGTAGACGATGCTGCGGCGCTCGTGTCGTCCACGTATTCCACGTTGCAATTCAGTGCGGTGCAGACTGCAGTGGGAGACGCATTGAGTGCGATTGATGGTAGTGCCGCAGCGCAGGCGGCCTACGATGCTGCATATGCGGCGTATATTGCAAGCGATGAATATGCGGCGTATCAGGATGCGCTCGATGCCTACGACGCCGCCGTTGCACTTGCCGCATTTACACCTGCACAGGAAGCATATGACGCCGCGCAAACAACATACGACGCTGCATTGGCGGTGTATACGGCGGCGCAAAGTGTGTACGACGCCGCGGTTGCTGCAGCAGGAACCGCGACAACGTCGACCGACGCCGCGACTGCACTTGCGAACGCACAAGCCGCTGAGGCAACTGCACACGCAACACTTATTGCTGCTGCCGATGCAAATGACGCCGCACTTGTTATTTTAAATGTCGCCCGAGTTGCGTGGAGTAACGATGTACTCCTTACGCCGTTTGACCACTCCGACGAAGACCACGCGCTCGCCGCGGCTTATTATGCTGCGGTTGCTACGTACAACGCAGGTGGCACAGCTGATGCATACAATACGGCAAATGCGGCATATACCGCCGCACAAGAATTAACGGTTGCTGCGCAAGCGTTTTATGACGCCAGTGCTACGCTCGATGCTGCCGATGCCGCGCAAACTTCCGCGTACGATGCCGCACATGCTCTTGACCTCGCCATGCAGGAAGCGAAGCGTAGGTTCGACGCTGCTCCGACTGATGCGGGCTTAGAAAGCGCATACGAATTTGCGTACGACGCGTATTGGTATGGCCCCGAGCTTGCTGCGTATCTCGCGTCTCAAACTGCGTACAACACGGCCGCCGATGATTACGAAATTGCCTACACCGCGTATCAGGATGCAGCCGACGCAGTAGTTTCGTCTGGCTATTCCGACGCAACAGATACGTTCGACGCCGCGCAAGCAATTTACGACGATGCACTGGCGGCATACAACGATGCGCAAGCAACATACGACATTGCTGTTGCCGCATACGCCGCATTTTTGGCGGATGTCGAAGCAGACGATGCCGCTGAAGCCGCGGCCGCTGCGGAAGCCGCAAGTGAAGAGAGCGGCGTCGACTATTCGACCGCGAGCTACGACACGACGTCGCCGTACCTTTGCACGATTGGCGTTGGTGAAGCGTCGTGCAGTTTTGACGTCGACTACTACATTCCACGTTCTACATTCATCGATGCACAGGCGCATTTGAGTTACGGGCCGTCAACGCACATTGTGTCGGCCGACACGTCGCAATTCTTGGTTGTGAACGACGACGTCACCTGCAGCACCGCGGAGGCAGGGTGCACAGAGCTTGGATTGCCGACGTTTAGCGCCGACCGCCAAAATATTTCCGCAAGTACGTCCGTTTACCTCATAAACGACCCCGCGAGCTATGCCGACATTCTGTGTAACCACGAAGATCTGTTCTGCCAAGCGTACGATACGGAAAATAAAGGCACGTTCTATTTTAAGGATCCTGTTGACCAAACATGCGAATATCGCACCGACGTCACGATAAGCGGCAGTAACTATGATGGGTGGTTTAGAAATGGCGGCGATGATTTCTGCTACGGCACATGTACTGAGGGCGGCAACGCGTGTTCGAGCGACGCCGATTGTGGCAGCGGCGATTCGTGCAATACGGAGCAGGGCTCGTATGTGATTGGCGGCGACCAGTCCGGCATTTGGAATAACGGCGATGCGGCGTATGGCGGGTGGGTCGGGAGTTGTGACGAGCAGTATAGCGGCTGCACAGAGTTCCAGGATTTGCTCGATATCGCCGAGGGTGATGTGTACGGAGCGGTCGACGGTGAGTCGTATTTCTACCTTGATAATTCGTCGCTCGAAGAAAGCACGCTTGCCGATGCACAGCGTTGCAATGGGCAGGCAAGTCAAAAAGCAGGCTGTGCGCTGTTCCACGACACAACCGACAGCAGCACCACGTCGAACATGAGTGCGACGTACGTTGCGAGTCAGCATGCCGACGCGCTGTTTGGTGACGATCCATTCTCGCTTGTCGATCCTGTTGACTGCAGCAGCACGAGCGCGTCGACGATTACTGCCACGAACGGCACAAGTATTGACTTGTGTGCACAGCGTTGTGCATATCCGACCGCCGACGTGAACGACCTTACCGATCCGTCAGGAACAGGCAGTGTGTACGGCGCATCGTGTTACGAGGGCAATGACTGTGCGCCAATTTTGAGCGAGGCAGGTGAGTATGTCGACGCAACCTGCGATACGAGTGACGACGTGACGCGTCTCGAAAACGACGCAAACCGCGTGGTGAAAGTGAACCGCGACCGCCAGTGCAGCGAATGGTTGACGTGTTCAGATACGCAAACGGTGTGGGACGAAGCAAGCAACAAATTCAAAACTGTGTGTGGCGACGTGTCGCTTTGCAACGAATATTCCGCGAGCGGCAATGCGTCGTTCTGCTCGTCGCCCGTTGCCGACAGTGTTGCAACAATCATCGACAGTGATCGCTACAGCGGTCGTGATGTGTCGTGGTATGGCGACGATTATTCTGGCTACGCCATTCCCGATAGTTTCCCGGTTGAACTTTTGACGCAAGTGTTGACGTCGCCACCCGCGGGGTTGTGCGACAACTCAGGTGCGATCAATTACGACGGTACGCCATTCGACTTCACCACGAGCACGGTGCATGGCACGGAGTGTGATATTGATACCGACTGCGACGATGGCGCGAACCCTGATGCAGTCACCGGAGAAACATGCACGTTGAGTACCGAAACAGAAACATATGCGCTTACATTTAATGCGGGAAGCTGTACGGAAAGTTATGGTGTGAGTTGCACTATCGGCTACTGCGAAAACACGGGTGAGGCATGTGCAGCACAGGCAGAATGCGGCACTGACGCAGGCGACTGTGTGACGGGCATTTGCTATGACGTCGATACGGCGTCAACATGTACCGTCGACAGTCAGTGCAACAGCGGCTTCTCGTGCTTGAGCGGGACGTGTGTTGACGAAAAAGGATCGCTTCCCGTTGAAGATGCAACATGTGCCGATGCAGGCTATACCGCACGTGTGGGAACATTGACGCTGTACCAAAGTGTGCTCGCAAAACTCGGCACCTGTGTGCGAGAGAGTTGTTTGTTGACGCAAGATGGCCAGCCGTTCGACGTGACGAATGAAGAAACGAAACTTTGTCGTGCGCATCCCGAAGCGAATAGTCCATTCCCGAACGAAGTGGTCGAAGAATGGAAGTACATTAAAAATTCTGATGCGCCAGCAGGTGTATGGAACGGTACGTCGTCAACAACGAGTGACGTGGCCGAGATTGACTCCGATACGATAGGCGGTTCGGCTTCGGCAGCGTTCAGTACATTGTCGGGCTTTGGGAATGTCCAATTGTGTAGCCCGAACGAAGATTGTTCGTGCTCATATAAAAAAATCACATACGGAGACAGCGGCGATACGAAGTTTTTGGCGCTCGACTCGTCGCTCGACGAAAACCTGATAGGCGTGTGCAATGGTGGCGATTTCAATGGTGCATTTTGCAGTTCTTCGGCGACGTATTATGGGGCGTCGGAGAACCATATCGGCAATGAGGTGGTCAACGAAACAACGTGCACAGGCGGTGAAGGGGTTTGCAACTACCCCACACGTTCCGACGCGTTGCTTGGTATGGACGGCTATTGTTTGGAGCACGATACTGCAACAAATATTCACGGAAATCGCGACGCCGACCACCGTGCGTGTCTCACATGGTTGCCCGTCGACCAGCTTGTGGGTTCCACGGATTTGCATGCGAAGTATAAGAGTGCAGGCTTCTTTGGTGATACCTACGCTTGCGTCGAAACACGGCCGTATGTGGACCTACCAATTAGCAATTATGGGTCAAATCCTGGAGATACCGCATGTGCAGAATTGAACGATAGTGCGGCTGGTTGTGATGCGGGGGAAGATTGGACGAGTCACCTGACAAGTTGCGCAGAAAATGTGGTTTGTCCTGAAAACTATTTCGCCATTTTGGGCGCGTGTTCATGGGATGACGCTACGTCAGATAACACCCTTGCAGATTCGTGTGTTGATGCGGGATACAACGACTGCCCTTACGTTTGCGTTCCAGAAGATGCGCATACGCCAGAGGGCGGAGATTGTAATCCTGCAGACGCGGATAATGATGGAATTGCCGATAACTATGATCTGCAAACGAGAAGTGGGAGTGGTACGCTCGTATATGGATGGGTAAACGGCGCGTTAAGCGACGTTGAGCCTTCAAATACAGATTATCAGGCATTCGACGATGTCATCACAGGGGTTTACAAAGAGTGTGTTGCAAAAGGCGTGCAAATAGATGCGAATAATGTTGATAGTGATATCCTGGATTTTCCAGGAACGAATGAAACTACCGCAGGCCCCGATGAGGCGTATAGATATTTGAGCATGACGCAAAAATATAGCGTTGATATATATCCTGCGTGCAAAATATTGTTACGCGTTACCGATGACGATCAAGGGTTTGCGTGGACTGATAAGATTTATAATGCGGCGCGTGCAGTGGAAAATGCGATTTCGACTACAGTCACTGGTTTGGCATACCGAAACCTAACCCTTCCTACGCCGTTCGGTGTGAGCGGTCTTGATCCGAATAATCTTTCGGAATCGAGTGCAGAACCCGCACCGCCCGCAAAAGTGGCGACATGTCACAATCAGAGTCGTGATTCCTTCGAACTTCCAACCGACGATGATGGTGACGGTGTATTCGACGATTGCGATGACTCAAGCACCACAAACTTTTCTGGTACGGGGAATGACCCCGCTGCTCCAGATGCACGTTCTTTCGTCGACTATATTCTTGATTATTATGCAAGAACTACTTCGTATCAAGGAATTTGGAGTACGGATCCGACGACAACACTTTTTGCAAATTTGCAACAAGTATTTGCGCGTCCGGCCTTAGATGACGATTATGCGTATTCATGGACAGGAAATTTGGATACATCAAGTAATCGTCGATACGTTGCGGGTAGCACGTCGACATACTCAACATACGACTCCCGCGCGGAGAGTGGCGAACCGCCAAAGGTGTGGTCGCTCGATTTAGCGAACTGCGAGGGGGATACGTGTGAAGAGGGCAACGAGGGGAGTTTGACGCTCAACTCGACGGATAATGGCGAGCAAACGGGGAGTGCGTTTTTCCGCGCGTACCTCAAGTTTTATGCTGCGGCGAACGAGAATCAATTGCCACTTCGCCGCGTCATCGTTGACTGGCAGGACGGTGGGCAGATGACAGGCTCGACCGCGTCAACAAACTACTACAAAAATCATCGTGGGTTGCAAACAGGCAGCACGTCGTCGATTTGTAATACCGCTTCGACGAGTCCGTTGTATCGTTGGGGCATGAATAGTGAAAGCTGCGACAGCGACTACTTCAGTTACAGTAATATCTACACGTGCACAGAAGGCAACATTGCGACGTACGACAGCTGTACGTACGACACGAACGGCAACGTGACGAACAGCCCATGTACAGACGGCACATCGTGTGTGTACCGACCACGCGTCCACTTAGAGGACAACTGGGGCTGGTGCTCGGGGGTGTGTGAGGAAGGCACTTCCCGCGACGATGACGACTCGACGGGGTGTTTTGTGGGGGCGACGCGACCGGTGCTGGATTCTGGAAATGATATAGATAGTGAGTGTGGTTATCTTAGACATCCATTAGAGTCACTTGGTGAAGTAGACCCATGGGTGTACTACGACGGCGCAATTGTGGTGACGCCATAAGAGGAAAAAGGCGGAATCACCACATAACTCATGTTTGTCATTCCCGCGAATGCGGGGATCCATGGAATGGTCACAAACATTTCACACCTCAACAAAACAGGTCTCCTTATTTCTATAAAAAATGGGGCATGGTTTGAGTCGCCGAGCGAACGGGGCTTCACTCACCTCGCGGAATATTGCATGCAGCGAATGATTATTGATCAGTGCGAAGCAGCAGGTGTGAACATGCAGTCTTTTTGTGTACAGGGAGAAACAACTCTCGATCGTGTTCGGTTTGCAATATTTTTTGCGCCAAACGATGCCGAACGCGTTGTATCGATTGTTTTGGAGTGCTGCAAAAATCCTCCATTTACCACGCACAGTATTCGTCAAGAAATGCGCGAATTGCGTGGCGACTTTATTGATTCATATAAAAATCCTTATTTTCGAGCGGGGCTCGCTCTTATTCCTCGGTTCATAAAACGCAACTCTTCAGTTTTCGGATCAGTGTGGTTTCACCTTTTTGCACGAGGGCCGAAGCGAGAATACTTGCTTCAATATTGGCACAAGCTATGGTCGGCGTCTTCGTGCGATGTTCTCCTGTTTGGCACATGAAACGATAAGCAAAAAAATATCGTTGGTGCACTCTCTACCGATGCACATACTTCCACTCCATCTACACACCGTATTTTCGAACATCACACAATATGTGAGAAAAAATATGTGGGTGTGCTTTGGCAGGAGTCATGTTTTTCTCCTTTTTATGCCTTGGTTGATACGGTAATGGATCGGCGTGCCGAAACTGTAAACGAAAATACGCAGCTGTTGTCGATCAATCGTGGGTCGTGGTGCGGGTATGTGTTGTTAAGCAGTAATAACAAGGAGTGGCAGGAGGCTTTTGCAAAAGATGTTTCGGTCGAAGAGTGGCAGGATGCAAAAATTGCGTATAAGTTTTTTGTAAGTAAAATATTATCGGGGATAAATATTTATGAGGATGTTTTCTATTGGGACGATTGCACGTCGTTGTCCGACTTCGCAAATCTTGTCGCAGAAAGCACATATGAAGAGTTCCAAGCATATTGGGTACAAACGATCGCCACCAATAAACAATGAACCCCATTCGCTTTCACGAATGGGGTTCTCGATTTTTACGCCTACTCGTCGCAAGTCGCTGCTTTCGTCATGGTGCAGACGATGTTTTGACGATTTTCTTCGAAGACGAGGAGCGTGAAGCTCATGTCAGTTGGCGTCAACCAACTTGTGCCAGGAACAAGACTCTCGATCGCACCATTTTCAGTGGTGAGGACGAGCGTTGATCCTTTCACGCTCCATACGCCTTGAGCGCTGCCCAAATTGCTCATACATGAGCCACTGCATTCTGGGAGGATCCTCTCTCCGTCCATTCGGACAATGATCGGATCAAACGACGTCACGCCAGTGTAGAAGTCGTATGCCTTGGTCTCGTCGTTGTACACCCACGTCTCCTCGGTGCACTCATACCACCCGAGCAAGTACAGCGCCAGCGGCACGTCGACGGTGGGGTTTTCACCCTCCGTCATCTTGTACTGCATCGCCTCGTAGGTGTACGTGTTGCCGTTCACCTGTTGCAGGGGCGTGCCGTCGAACACTTCCTCCACGTTGCCGCGAAGGTTGCATGCACGTTCGGCGTTCACGTCGCCTGCCGCGACGTAGAGCGGCGTGTTCGCCGGTACTTCGAGGGAGGAGTCGGAGGGTCCGGTCGCGACCAGCGTATCGAGGTCGATCGCGAAACATTCATTGCGTTCAACCCCGTCATCACAGATGCCAGGGCCGAGGCGCTTCTGTGCGTAGACATCGACCGTACCATCGACGGGTTCGCCGTCGAGACTCGTCGTGCCAACGAACGTGGTCATGGTGACGTCGACACCGGTGTCGGTGTTGATGCCATCCGAATTGGCGTCGCCAGTGCAGCCCACAATGGCCGCAAAAGCGAGGAAAAATGCGCGTTGCATGGAAACCTCTATTTTGGGAAAAAGTGGGGTGCACGGAGAAAAGAAAGAACAAGTGTGCACTCAAAACATAGTCCAAAAATCCCATTTTGTCAACTTCTCGGAGTTATCTGGAGTTATCAACACTCGGCACTGGCAGTGCCGAGTGTTGTGGTAAAATTATATTGACTCCCTGGTCTAAGCTGGGGATCTTTTTATTCCAGCGCATTGTTTCTTTATGCGCGACATTACTTTTGGGACAGGAGAGTACTATCATGTTTACGTGCGGGGTGTTGATAAGAGGAATATGTTTATGGATGACGTCGACCGACGGCGTTTTCTGGCAACGATGCAGAAGGCGAATATCATCGACGATCAATGCCGAGTGGCTATTATAAGCTTCGTACTCATGTCGAATCACATACATTTGCTCTTGCGGCACGAGAGGAGCGATGGAGTACCCGCATTCATGCAACGTTTACATAATTCGTACGCAAAGTATTTTAACAAGCGTCATGATCGCGAGGGGCATCTTTGTTCGTCGAAGTATAAAGCAAAGCACATTGACTCTGACGCTTATTTTCTTCACCTCACACGGTATATCCACAAAAATCCTTTATCTTTGCGCGGAGTGACGTCACGAACATTGGAGGAATATCGATGGTCGAGCTATCGACATTACCTGGGTTTTGAGCGTCAACCATTTGTTGACGCGGAGGCAGTGCTGGGGGACTTCAAAGAGCAGGGGTCATACCGTGCGTTCATGAACATCAGATTGCATAATGATGTTATTGAACCTTATCTTTTCAATGAGGAGTAGTGACGGAGAGCGGGTTCAACACTCGGCACTGTCAGTGCCGAGTGTTATTGTGAGTTATAAAACAATACCCACGTAGCTCTGGCGAGCTACGTGGGGAGGAGAGCGGAGTGCTAATCAGGTGGAGGGGATTGTGATTTCCTGTTTGGTAGGAAAAGGAGTATGTTCATTGCGAAGACTACGGCTACTAAAAGGTAGTTGAAGGCTTGTTCGGGATTTGATGGATTTTCTATGATCGATTTGAAGAATCTGATCACGAGAATGACGACACTTGCCCATCCACAAAATTCAGGACGAGGTAAGATTTTTTTCCAATTCACGATGACCTCCAGTGAAGTGAGGAAAGTCTATCACGCTTATTTTTTTGTGTAAAACAGCTCTAAAACAAATTGCCGTCATGGAAAACCACGACGGCAACGAGCGGTTGAACCTTCCACTAGGCGACCATTGTTTGCGGGCAGGGATGGCGGCGGTAGTAGAGGATGGTCATGACAAGCACGCTGTACCCAACGGCTCCAATAGCAACCGGAATGAGCATAGAATAGTCGAGCGTGCCATGTGTGGTGAATCGAGCCATTACGAGACAGCATTGATGATGGAAAAGGCGTGGCTCTGCAAACTGACTTGATCCGTACGTTTCGCGCGATGGATCTTTTTGACTTGATCCCAGATGCAAAACGTATTGGAGTAACCCTGACTCGCGAGAACAGTTAGGCCGAGAATGACGTTGAACATTTGTTCCTCCTGAAAGAACAACGAATAATAGCAGAAAAAGGCACTTTCGTCAAGTCGAAAATGCAATAAAATAGCTGATACTAAACAAATTATTTCCTTTCAACACTAGGCACTGACAGTGCTTAGTGTTGTTTCTTGGTCACTATGCGATTGCCGTGAAATTTCAAATTTTCAAAACGTAAAAAACCGATATCCACAGCATCTGCCGAAACCCACCGACAGGATTTGGTGCAGGGGTTAGCGGTGAAATGAAAAGTGTGTCGGAGCTCACCGACAAAAACTCCCCACTTTTCTCTTTTGACTTTCCGCTTTCTGATCGAAAATGGATATAGGACGTTCAACAACGTTCAACGGAGAAACAAAAACGCCGACGGGCAACGAAAGGCGGACGACGTACCCTGTGCATTCGCGAGATGGCGATACGAATTGCGTGGCAGCTTCACGGCGCGCCACGACGTTCAACACGCTGCTACCGCATTGCACGGCGCGCGTCGTCCAGGGTCTGGTGCTGACTGTTGGGGAGTCGTCACACTAGACCCGCGCCCCTTTCGTCTCGCTCCTCATGTTCGCGCCGCCCTCATGCTGTTTCCTCACGATGGGGAAACTCCCAAAGCAGGAGGGATGCGTCAACCATGTCGGTTGCACTCCCGCGGAGTCACATGTCACGTTCACTCTACATCTACATCACGTTCGGCTTCATGGCTGTGGTGATGCTCTCAATCCAATCTTGTTGCGGCGACATTTGCCAGTTGGAGCGCGAGGCAGCGGCCAACAGGTACGGCGGCGGGCAGGACGCGATTACGATCGACTTGCCGTTCGACGTCGGTTACACGGCGCAGTGTGTGCAGGGTGCGAACGGGAGTTATTCTCACCGTTACACTTCGACCCGCTACGACGCCGACTTCGACACGCCGAACAATGTGCGTGACCCAGTCTACGCGCCGGTCGACGGTGTTGCATACGTTCATGACACCGACCGCACGACCAATTTCGGCGTGCACATCAACGTCGACATGGGCGACGGTACGTACGTCATTCTCGGCCACCTCGACCAAGTGTTTGTTGACGACGGTAGTGACGTCGCAGCAGGGCAATTGCTCGGGTTCGAGGGCACGACGGGTGCGTCGACGGGCGATCATGTGCATATGGGGCGACACGATGGCGATGCGTCGAAAGACGGCCGGTATGGCACGTCGATCGCTGGCCTCATGCTCAACGTCGACGACGTGACGGGGTCGCGGCAGGCGGCTGTGTCGACCTCCGACCTCGTGTGTAGTTTGACAAGCGGGCATCAGTACGCCTCGCTCCTGACGACACCGCGATGGCACCCCGACGGCAGTCTTGTGAAGACGCCCGAAGAAAGTACGGTGTACGTCATCGAAAGCGGCAATGCGCGACCATTCGTGGACGAAGCATCGTTCTGGAGTCGTGGCTACGACTTCGGCGACGTTGCACTTGTGAGCGACAATGAGCTCGGGTGCTTCGGTGCGGGCAGTACGGTGAGTGGCAACGCGGACGTTGGTGCGGTGTATGACCGCGGCGTCGTGTGGCTCGTCGTCGACAATGGCGGCGGCACTGCGCTGCGGCATCGCGTGGCATCAACAGGTTGGCAGGGCGTTTTGAAGTCGTGGGGCATTGTTGCCGCGACGTACGACGATCTTCCCACTGCGTCGACGAACGCAGCGTTCACTGCTTCGGGCGAAGCGACAGGTGCGGATTTCCGCGATGGCAGCCTCGTTTCCGAAGTGTCGTCGAGCACGGTGTACGTCATGAGTGGCGGCATCGCCATGCCCATCGAAACGTGGGACGACTACCTGCTGCTCGGATTCGAAAACCGTACGGTGATCGAAGTCGACGACGGCGTGGTTGGTGCAATCATGGGTGCAGTCGGCGATTGTGGCATGAATGCGTATTGCGTGACGCGCAGTGACATCGTGATGTGCGGCGGGCCTTCGGGCGACGACGAAGGAACGTACCCCGACGGTGACGTGGGTGGTGTCGACACAGGTGCGGCAACACGCACAGAGGATTCGGGTGCCACTGAAGACTCTGCACCTGTCGGAGAAGGCGGACTCGTCGTGACGTGGTCGACATCGTCGGGCGCTGCAGCCGACCGTATCACACTCTCGGGGGAATATTCCCACGAAAGCGGCTGGAGCGAAGGCTGGCAAACGCTTGGCGAAAGTCGAGGGTTACCATACTTCTCCTACGAAGTCATCGATGCCGAAGCGGGCGACGCACTTCGCTTTTCGGTGGAGTTCGTCGAAGGGTCAAACACGTCGTGGTCGTGCCTCGCGCCATTCCCTCCCGGAACGGTGCAGGGAAACGTCACCGCAACGTATCGCGGCAGCGCAGTCAGCGTCGCGGCCGTCGACGACCCGTCGAGCAACGGGTGCGGACTTTCGATCATCGTGCCATAGGCAAACAATCTCACGGCGTCTCTCCCTCGTTATCTCCCGAGGTTCTGAGGGGCGCCGTTTGTTTTCGCGAATGACGTAACGGGGGACAACTCCACCGTACGACGTGCAGCATGTGTTATAATTCCACAAACTATGGACGTCGCGTCTATCTTTGCGTTTTTTTTGCGCGTGATCCGTCGGCACAAAGCTGTGCTCGTGGAAGGTTTTTGTGTTTTGACGGTGTGTGTTGGGGTGCTTGGCGTGTCGCACGGCGTGTTTGCTGCCCCTGAGGAAATAGTTGACTCCGCAGCACTTGGTCAAGGCGCCATAGACCAGCTCGTCAATCTTGTTGCGCAATTCTTCAACTGGATCGCGACAGCCATTGGCCAGTTGATTCTCGTGCTCATTGGGATGATCCTTATTCCTATTCTGCATTACGACGGGTTTTCCTCAAGTTACATTGTCGGTCTTGGTTGGGCATTGACGCGTGACATTGTAAACATGTTCGTCGTCATCGTGCTCCTCGTTATTTCTGTTCTCACCATTGTCGGCAGCCCAAAAGCAAACTGGCAGCAGCAAATTCCGCGGCTGTTCATTTACGTCATTGCCGTCAACTTCAGTCGTACTATTTGTGGATTTCTTATCGACATCGGGAACATTATCATGTTCCAATTTGTCAACGCACTTGTAGAAATCGGTGCTGGCAATTTTGCACAATTGTTAAAATTGAATGCAGTGGGCGACTATACATCAGACCTCACGAAAGGCGTTCATGCATGGCAAAACCTTGGCGCCTCGTGGTTGCAGGTCGCACTCATGACCATGGTCCTTGCCGTTATCGGCATCCTCGTTATCGTCATGCTCTACCGCATCGTCTTTTTGTGGGTGCTTATTATTCTTTCGCCTGCCGCATTCTTTTTGGGCGGCATCAAAGACGTTTTTTCGCAGGCCGGCAGTGCATACGGTGAATGGTGGAAGAAATTTACGTCCGCGATTATCTTGGGTCCGATTCTTACATTTTTCCTGTGGCTTGCGCTTGCAGTTTCGGCAAGCGGCGACATTGTCACAAAAGAAAACTTCCCCGTTGGCACTACGGAAAACGTCAGCGGACTTGTGCTCAAGGCATTCGACATTTCACAGATGACGGGGCTTTTGCTCGGTCTTGTGCTTCTTGTCGTTGGCATGCAGCAAGCGTCTTCTGCCGCAGGTGCCATGGGCGGGCTTGCCGCAAAATTCGTGAACGAAGGCACGGGTGCATCCCTTGCAAAAGCCAGTCTCAAATGGCCATCGACATTTGGGCGTGGAGCATCTGCAGTAGGTAGCGGGGCGTATAAAACTGCAAATTACATCGCGCCCGAAACAACCGCAGCACTCACCGCGTCAACATTACAGGGTGTTGGCAAACTTCAGTCAAAGGCGGGAACGGCATTGAGCAGCTCCCCATTGGCAGCGATTCCCGGAGTGGGTTACGTCGGCAGAAAAGTTTCCGAACGTGGAAACAAAACATATGCTGCGGGCGAACATATGAGCGAAGAAGAAACAAAAAAGGCGCAGGAAGGGTTCAAAAATGCGCCGGAAGAATACAAGCAAAAAATGTATCACTCTATGGCAACTGGCGGCAGGGCGCACGAGTCGCTTACTGCAACGCAGCAGCAGGTGTTACGTCTGGGTTTGGCAACAAGTTTGAGGGATCAAAAGAATGTAGAAGAGAAGTTGAAGCCGGAGGAATACGAAAAACTCATGGCAAAGGTCATGAAAGAGACGCAACACGATGCAGACAATGGCCATTTGGACGATGCACAGAAAAAAGCATTCGAAGGCACAAAAACAAAACACATCGATATTCTTTTGGAGACGGACACTGCTGCAGCACAAAAGCATATTGACTCTGAAGACTTTAATCCTGCGCTTATTCGTAAGCGTGCTCTTGAAGGAAAGCCTGACGCTGCAGGGAACATGAGTGATGCAGCGATGGCGAGTCTTAATACGGTACGCAAGAGTCTCGATGGTCGCGTTATGCGTGTGACTGATGACGGCAAAGAAATTACGGCACTTCATGAAGCGGCTAGTCATAGCGCCACAAGGCAATCAACAGGTCGCGGTGCTGCACGGGCTCCGAGTACGCCAAGTGGCATCCCTGTATATGCAGGGAGCGAGGATCCTCGTGTGAAAGAAGCAAAAGCAAAGGCAAGAGCGGCAGCTGCTGCAGCGGGGACACCTCCAGCGCCGAGTGTGCCACCACCTCCTCTACCACCGGCTCGGCCTGCACCGCCACCTTCACCAACACTTCCTACTCCTCCATCCGCGCCACCTCCACTTCCACGTCCACGGCCGGGGACTATCCCGCCGTCAGGAGGAACACCATAGCCCTCATTTGGGAGGAACGTTTGCGTTATGGCACTTGTCGATTTAATGAAATATGAGATGTTCGCGAAGTTCCGCGGAAGGGAGGAGACGTTTGACTTCATGGATGGGCTGACGAGTCGTCATGACATTCCTTCAGAGCGCTGGAAAGAACTTCTCGACCTTACCGACGCCGTGTATGATGGCGTCATTGAGGTTAAAGAGATTCCGGAGCTTTTGGCTCAGGCATTTGGTTTGGATGAAGCGAAGGCAGCGAAGTTGGCGCGCGACCTCGTGGCAGTGCAGTTGCTGCCCATGAAAGACGTTATGCCAGGGCTTGCGGAACAGATAGCAACATGGGGTGGTATGACTCCGCCGGCAAACGACGCGCCGCAAACATTCGATGAGTACGCTGATTCGTTGGCGCAGCGTACAAATGTCACGCTGACGTTTCAACATGCAAAGCGTTTGGCGACGCTCGTGAAAAGTTATCTTGACGGCAAAAAAACGCGCGACGATGTGATGCTGCTCTTGCAGCGACCGATTGTTGTCGGCGGGTTGGGGTTGACGCAAGAACAAGCGGCGGCGATGTTGCAGACTGTGGATGAGGAAAAAACAAAAATAAAAGTGGATAACTATGTGGGCGGCTCAGGTGCCCACATCAGTGGCGGTGACGTGGTAGCGAGTGCGATTGAGATTGTGCCATCGCACGAAGTTGCAAAGGAGACGCCCGTGGCGGCAGGAAAGAAACTGAAGGTGGAGAGTCCTGATGCAACGTCGAACGATCCCGTGCTTGAAGTAGCCGTAGCAGTCGCAGTGAATGCTGCGGCAGCGACGCTTGCAGAAAAACGCATTGCGAAAAAGGCGTTTGGTGATCTAGCGCGCATGGCAATTCGCGGCGTTCGCGATCCGTACCAAACGCGGAGTATTATTGAACGTGATTATAAAGTCGACGGCGAACCGCTCTTGTTGTTGATTGAGGCGATTATGGCGGGGATGGAAACGTATCATGGAAAGGAAAGAGGTTCGGCGAATCCCCCTCCTTTGGAAGCGGGGGCAGGCGAACCGCGGGTGAGTGCGGCGAGGACGCTCGAAGAAGAGCGTGCGGAACAAGCAGCGAAGGTGACGCCCGAGCAATTGGCGGCAGTAGCGGAGGCGTCGAAGCCGGAAAAAGCGCACGCAATGTTGACCGTGGGGAGCGTTGTGCCACAAGCGGCAGGAGAAGTGCCGATTGTCACGGACATTCAGGCAACGCGGAGGCTTGTAGGGCCAGTAGAAGAGTTGGGCACGATGACGCCTGTCGAATTCCGTCGACTTTCTTCGAGTGCCGACGAGGCTGCACGCAAAATTGAGGACTTACTTCACGCACTTGAGGCAACGTCGTACGACGACCGCATTCGTGGCATTCAGGCGTGGCGGAAAAGTCCGATGTGTGTGCTGTATGCGCAAATGGCAAACGAAGCGTTGAACAACGGCATTGCGATGAGCGAAGTTGCAGCCCGACGTCGTAACAAGGGCGACGAAAGTTTGAGTCCCGCAGAACTCGTGGCGGTTGCGACGTTGAATGCAAAAATTCGTTTTTGATAAAACGTGCAAAGAGAAAAGCATGATACAATGTATGTATGGCAGGGCGTAATCAATACGTTGTTCCGCAATTCCTCGATGTCGAGGCGAAAATTATCGGGCCGGTGACGGCGCGACAGTTTTTGATTCTTCTTGCGGTGTTGCTTATCGAGTTTATTATCTACCGTGTATTTTTGAGTCTTTTCGCCATTCTCGGTCTGGGGATTCCTGTGCTCGCCCTTGGACTCATCTTTGCGTTTTTTCGCGTCAACGGGCAGCCGTTTCATTTTATTGCGCTCAATGTTGTGCAGACACTTCGCCGCCCTGCGCTTCGTGTGTGGGACAAAACACTTTCCGACGCTGATCTTCGTGTGTTTCTTAAAAAAGACGACAAACCGTTGCCGCCACCGCCGACACGCAAAGCGCCATTGTCGAGCTCGCGACTTTCTGAATTGACGCTCGTTGTGAACACGGGTGGCGTCTACGATCCAGAAGAATAATCTATGCAATCCAAAAAACTTGCTAAGGCAAAAGCGGGGCCGTCGACGCAACGGTTCCTCGACATCGCGGAGATTCGCGAAAATGTTGTTGTCCTCAAAGACGGCACCATGCGCGCCGTTATGATGTCGTCGAGTATTAACTTTGCGTTGAAGTCGGAAGATGAGCAGCAGGCGATTGTGCAAGGGTACATGCAATTTTTGAATGGCCTCGAGTATCCTATAGAGATTGTTATCCAGTCGCGAAAAATGAACATCGACGGCTATCTCGACCGCCTCAAAAAACAAGAAGATACGATTGCCAACGAACTCTTGAAGTCGCAAATTCGTGACTACACGTCGTTCATCACAGAGCTCGTAGAGTTGGGCGAAATCATGCAAAAGCGATTTTTTGTCGTCGTGCCGTTCGACCCCGTCACGGACAAATCGCAAAAGAACTTCATGGCGAAAGTTTCTGCTGCAATTGCACCTGCGTCACTCATCCGGCTAAACGATAAAGTATTTAATACTCGCCGAGAATCGTTGCAGCATCGTGTCGACACGGTTGCAGGGGGGTTGTCGAGCATGGGGTTGCAAGTCGTGCAACTTGATACGCAGGGACTTATTGAACTTTACTACACCGTGTACAACCCCGACCTATTCGATAACGAAAAAATGGCGGACGTGAATGCGTTGCGAGTGGAAACTAAGTTTTAGTTCGATGGCGTTCGTTTGACTCAGAACATTCCTTGCACTCCACCTGCTGCGCTACGCCGTTCACGACTTGTAAACTCGTCGACGGCTGTGCGACAGACGTTACGTGCAAAGAATGTTCCGAGTCTGACGAACGCACAACCCACTTATGGCATTTGACGTAAAAAATCTCGCGGCACAGGAACGGATTCCGCAGTCGGAAAAACCGAAACGCCCGCCGAGCGAAAAAGAACTGAAGGCTGCGGAAGAACGCACGACGCTCGAAGAAGAGCGTGTGTATCGTCGCGGCATTGTTTCGGTGCGCGACCTCATTGCTCCTGCAGCGTTCCAGATTTTTCCGAATTATTTGTTGCTTGGTGAAACGTATGTCCGTACCATGTTTGTGACGACGTATCCGCGCTACCTCGGACTTGGGTGGGGTTCGCCGATTATTAACTACAACGGCACACTCGACATTGCGATGTTTTTTTACCCTGTAAAGCCGGAAGTTATTTTGAAGCAGCTGAAAAATAAAGTTGGCGTGCTTGAGGCGCAATTGACCAGTGACAACGAAAAAGGTGCCCCGCGCGACCCGATTCGCGAAACTGCGCTTCGCGACATTGAGCAGCTGCGCGACGACTTGACGCAAGGCATTGAACACTTTTTTCAGTTTGCATTTTACGTCAGTATTTACGCGAAGAGCAAAGAGGAGCTCGACAAACGTTCGGAACAAATCGAGTCAATTTTTGGCGCAAAACTTATTTATAGCAAGCGCGGGTTTTACCAAGCCGAGCAAGGGTTCAATTCTACGATGCCGCTCGGCAACGATGAACTCATGATTACGTTCAACATGAATACGTCGCCGATTGCGTCGTCGTTTCCGTTTACGTCGAGCGACTTGACCAGCGACAACGGTATTCTGTATGGGATTAATCGTCACAACAATTCTCTCATTCTTTTTGATCGCTTCAGTTTGCAAAATGCGAATGCGGTGGTGTTTGCAACGTCGGGTGCAGGAAAGTCGTATACGGTGAAGCTTGAAATTCTCCGTTCGCTCATGATGGGCATCGATGTTATTGTTATTGACCCGGAAATGGAATACCGCCATTTGTCGGATGCGGTCGGTGGAACATACGTCAACGTATCGCTTGCGTCGGAGGCAAAAGTCAATCCGTTTGACTTGCCGCGGGCGAAGGGCGAAGAAACGTCGACCGAAGACATTTTGCGGTCGGCAGTCATAACGGTGAAGGGACTGATGCGGATCATGATCGGCATGCCGCAGGGCGAAAAAGGTCATCTTGGTTTTACGCCCGAAGAAGATTCGCTGCTCGACCGTGCGCTGCTCGAAGCGTACGCAAAAAAAGACATCACGCCTGACTTGCCGTCACTCGAAGGTGTGACATATCCCGTGCTGCAGGATTTGCAGGATGTGCTCGAAGGTATGGAAGGTGGTGCGTCGCTTGTTGCACGGCTACTCAAATTTACCGAGGGCACGTTTGCGGGACTACTCAATTCTCCGACAACGGTGGAAATGCGCAATCAACTTGTTGTTTTTTCTGTTCGGGACTTGGAGGACGAGCTGCGGCCAATGGGGATTTATAGCATCATCAACTACATTTGGAATGTGGTGCGGAGTGAACGAAAAAAGCGCATTCTCGTTATTGATGAAGCATGGTGGTTAATGCAAAATGAAGACTCGGCGAAATTTATTTTTGCACTCGTGAAACGGGCACGAAAATATTATTTGGGTGTTACAACCATCACGCAGGACGTCAACGACTTTTTAACGTCGTCGTATGGGCAAGCTATTGTGACGAACTCGTCGCTTCAACTGCTGCTCAAGCAATCGCCCGCCGCGGTCGATTTGATTGCTACCACGTTCAACCTCACACAGAGCGAAAAGTATTTGTTGCTCGAATCTGCAGTCGGCGAAGGTATTTTCTTTGCAGGGCAAAAACATGCAGCAATCAAAGTTGTCGCGTCGTACACCGAAGATCAGATTGTCACCACGAATCCGCAGCAACTTCTCGAAATTGAACAGGCAAAACGTAACTTCGACCGTTCGCTCACCGACGCAACGAAAAAAACTTAGTGTATGTCTCGAAAAACCGAAGTCATTATCGCGATACTTGTCCTCGTGTTGCTCGCCATCCTTTTATTCTTTTTGTGGCCGAGGGGAAGGGAAGCGCCAGATGCCAACACCAAGAATCAAGGTGGAGGTGCAGAGAATACCGACGACGCAGTAGCAATCGAGGAACCCGCGTTGCCACAGCACGCAACGCCGAATACGGTCGCACGTATTTTTGTGGAACGGTTTGGGAGTTATTCCACAGAAACCGACTACGCAAATGTGGATGATGTGATGCCGATTGCGACGTCGTCGCTACAAAAGCGACTACAGACACTTGCCGAAGAAGCACGGCGTGCGGTTGCGGGGAGCTATTATGGCGTGTCGACGAACGTCATCAAGGTCACTGTGGAGTCGCAAACGGATGCGGCGGCAACACTGCTTGTAAAAACGCAGCGCGAGGAAGCGTTCGACAGCCCAGGGAATACGTCGGTGCGATATACCGATATTCGTGTGGAGTTTGTGAAGGTGGGTGAGGATTGGTTTGTGAACGATTTTTCGTGGCTATGACGACAGGCACGGCATTAACGCGGGGGATGGCGTTGCTTGGCGACGCACTCTTTCCGCGTTTTTGCGTTGGCTGCACACGTGAGGGGAAGATTTTGTGCGACGTGTGTAACGAGGTGTGGATAAGTATGTCCACGACTCAGTTGCGGACATCAGAAGTTTGGACGTTTGGCGTGTACGCAGACCCTGTTTTGCGGGGTTTGTTGACGACATGGAAGTATCACTTCGACGACACGGCGTGGGCGGTGTTACGTCGTCGATTGCAGCCGCAAATGTCGTTGTTGCACCTTCGCGCCGCAATGGCGGGCGTTGAGGCGGTCGTGCCTGTCCCACTTTCTCGGCGACGCCGCGCCGAACGAGGGTTTGATCAAGCGGTGGAGATTGCAGAGTGGATTGCTGCGGGCATCCATCGCCCCGTTCTTCACCTCCTCGAACGAAAGCACGTCGACGGCCACCAAGCGGAACGCACCATCGACGAACGTATCACTGCCATGCACGACAATCCTTTTTCCATAAAAGCTTCAAAAATGGCCGATCGGCAAAAAATGAAGCCGACCCATGTTCTCCTCGTCGATGACGTCTGGACAACGGGCGCAACTATGCACGCCGCCGCTGAAGTCCTTGTCACACAGGGAATTGGGTCGCATTTTGTAACGGTGGCAAAGGGATAATCACGTTTCATATCGCTTGCTTTCACGCTATGTTTCGGCTACCATGGCGACGCCAATGTAATGATTACGGAGAGGTGGCCGAGTGGCTTAAGGCACAGGTTTGCTAAACCTGCGTATTCGCAAGAGTACCGGAGGTTCGAATCCTCTCCTCTCCGCCAAAATTCGGAATTCAAATTTCCGCAAAAAATATGGTCGGCGCGAAGCGCCGTCTGTTCTGCATTCCCCCCAAAAAACTCTGATTCAGAAAGGATTTTCCACGCTCCGCGTGGCTCAAAAAGTACGGTTCGTTCTTTCAT
>CALRHD010000006.1 GCA_943359325.1 Candidatus Uhrbacteria bacterium
AAGTTTGAAAAAACGCTGGCGCAAGGTTTGCGTGAGTTTGAAAAAATCTGGAACGTGAAAAATACAATTTCTGGCGAGGACGCATTTACACTTTATCAGTCTTTTGGTTTTCCACTCGAAGTGACGCAGGAACTTGCGAATGAGCAAGGTCAAGAAGTCAATCGTGATGTTTTTGCGGCAGAGTTTAAAAAACATCAAGATCTCTCCCGTGCAGGCAGCGAACAAAAGTTTGCAGGTGGGCTTGCGGATCATTCGGTGGAGACAACGCGGTTGCACACGGCGACGCATTTGCTGCACCAAGCGCTACGTGAAGTTCTTGGTGATCATGTTGGGCAAAAGGGGAGTAACATTACGGCAGAGAGAATGCGATTCGACTTTAGTCATGGTGAGAAGGTGACGCAGGAACAGTTGGCGCAAGTTGCAGCGATCGTCAACGAACAAATTAAAAAAGATCTTCCTGTGCATTTTGAATTGTTGACAGTCGACGAAGCGAGGGCGCGTGGGGCGATTGGGCTCTTCGGCGACAAGTATGCAACGCTCGGCGACAAGATGAAGGTTTATTTTGTTGGAGATTTCTCATCTGAAATTTGCGGTGGGCCGCATGTTGCGCATACGGGAGAGCTCGGCGGATTCAAAATAGTCAAGGAAGAGGCTGTTTCGGCAGGAGTACGCAGAATAAAGGCTATTTTAGGCTAAATTTGACAGAGTGGAGGGAGGGGTGTGGACAAATAGGGGCATATATGCTATATTACAACCAGCAAAAAGACGCTGTGTAGAAGTTATTCTGCAAGCGAGCATTTGCAGAATTATTAACGCATACACTATGCAAGGAACAATCAAGCGCCTTACAGACCGCGGTTTTGGCTTCATCGCCCCCGAGGATGGTAGCGCAGACCTCTTCTTCCACTCGAGCGAGCTCGTTGGCGTACAGTTCAACGACCTTCGCGAGGGCGACAAAGTGACTTTCGAAGTCATGCAGTCCGAGAAGGGTCCAAAGGCCGTGGGAGTTTCCCGCGCGTAACCTTTACACAATCGCGCCCCGAAAGGGGTGCTTTTGTTTGGGGCAATTCTTGACACTCCACACATGGTTAGGCTACTATTGCGGGGCATGGTAGAAAAAGTGTTTATCGAAATGCGCGGAGAGGTTCTTGAAGCCCTTCCTGCAGGTTCGTTCAGAGTCAAGCTCGAGAACGACCAAGAGATCATTGCTCACTTGTCGGGAAAAATGCGTCAAAATCGCATTCGTATCCTGCCGGGTGACGATGTCAAAGTTGAGATCAGTCCTTACGATCTCACAAAAGGACGCATCACGTTCCGCTTCTAGTGCGAACGACATGACGTCCTTCGATGAAATCATCCCGTTCCTTGTCGGATGATTTTATCGTAGAAGTGAGATCCGCCAGCTGGAGGAAAAAATAAAATACTTTATGAAAGTTCGCGCATCGGTAAAACCAATGTGTCGCGATTGCCAGGTGGTTCGCCGCCAAGGTCGTGTGCACGTTATCTGCCCAAAGAGTCCCAAACATAAACAACGTCAAGGTTAAGCTATGGCACGTATTGCTGGAGTCACACTCCCAAACCAAAAACGCATCGTTATTGCAGTGCAATATATTTATGGCATTGGCAAAACGCGTGCGTCGCAGATTCTTGCAAAGGCAACGGTCGATGAAGATACTCGCGTGAAAGACCTGACACCAGATCAGGAAAACGCTATTCGCCTGATTGTCGAAAAGGAATTTCGTGTTGAAGGCGAATTGCGACGCGAGGTACTCGGAAACGTGAAGCGTTTGAAAGATATTGGTGCGTACCGTGGTGTTCGTCACATGCGCAGTTTGCCGGTTCGTGGGCAGCGCACACGTACGAACTCGCGCACACGTCGCGGCAACGTGCGTAAAACTGCAGGCAGTGGTCGCCGTGCACTGACAAAGACGTAATTTATGACTGACGAAATTATCAAAACTGAAGTTGCTGAGGACGTTGTCGCCGCTCCTGTTGCGTCAAAGAAAGTTGACGCAAAAACACTCCGCACTGCGAAAGGGAAGAAGCGTGTGATACGCACCGTGCCGCAGGGTCGTGCGTACATTCACGCAAGTTTTAACAACACCATCGTGACGCTCTGCGACGCGAACGGCAATACGATTGCATGGGCATCGGCAGGAAACTGCGGATTCAAAGGTCCGAAGAAAGCAACGCCATACGCCGCAAGCGTCATTGTGAAAAAAGTTACCGACCTTGTTGCGCCTTACGGTTTGAAAGACATTTCCGTTTTTGTCACAGGTATTGGTAATGGTCGCGACGGCGCATTGCGCGCACTGAACGGCAGCGGATTCAACGTACTCTCGATTAAAGACTTGACGCCCGTGGCGCATAATGGATGCCGCCCTCGCCGTGCACGTCGCGTCTAACGATTATGGGAAAGACATTAAACAAATTGGGAAAGATGAGCCGTCGCGAAGGTATTCCGCTTTCCACAAGCGCGAGTATTTTGAAGCTCATGCAAAAGCGTCCATATGCTCCGGGGGTTCACGGCAAGGTCAACGCGGGTCGCCCGTCGCGTCTCTCTGTATTCGGTCAGCAGTTGCGTGAAAAGCAAAAGGCGAAGCG
Source organism: Candidatus Uhrbacteria bacterium (assembly GCA_943359325.1). Classification (GTDB taxonomy): domain Bacteria; phylum Patescibacteriota; class Patescibacteriia; order UBA9934; family UBA9934; genus UBA11707. The sequence goes on from CALRHD010000006.1 coordinate 2,605, forward strand.
TTTGTACGGTATAATGGAACGACAGTTCCGCAAGTATTTTGCAAAAGCCTCGAGCTTGGAAGGCAATACAGGTGAACAGCTCTGCCGTTTGCTCGAGCTGCGACTGGACAACGCAGTGTTTCGCCTCGGTTTTGCGAAGACGCGTCCACAGGCTCGTCAGATGGTGAGTCATGGCATGTTCCTCGTGAATGGCGGTAAGGTCGACATTGCGTCGTATCAGGTACATATTGGTGACATCATCGAAATTCGCCCAGGCAAAGTCGACAAAAAAGTGTTCGGTGATCTCGACGACCGCATAAAGTCTGCAATTGTCCCAGGTTGGCTGCACATGGAAGGAAAGAAAGGCAAAGTGGTAAGCGCTCCGGCAGGCGAGGACCTTAAGGAAGCATTTGACCCTAAACTCATCGTCGAGTTCTACTCGATGCGATAATCGCCTTATTCTATGGAGAATATTCTCCTTCCATCAAAGATGTACTTCACGAAAGGTGAACGTGAGCACGAAGGCGTGCTCACAATCGAGCCATTGCACCATGGGTATGGTGTGACAGTGGGGAACGCACTTCGCCGTGTGCTTCTTGCTTCACTTCCGGGTTCCGCAGTTGTCGCCATGAAAATCAAAGGCGTGCAACACGAATTCTCGGCAGTGAATGGCGTCAAGGAAGACGCGCTTGAAATCATGCTCAACCTGAAGCAGTTGCGCATGAAGGTGCACACAGAAGAGCCTGTTACCGTGAAGGTGACGTCAAAAAAGGCGGGTGTGTTGACCGCGGCCGATATCACGGCAAATGCGGACGTTGAAATCATGAATCCCGATCTCGTATTGTGTACGTTGACAGATAACGTACCATTTGACATGGACATTACCGTGTCACGCGGTCGCGGCTATCTGCCAACAGAAGAGCGTGAACATGCCACTACGGAAATCGGCGTTATGGCAATTGACGCGCTGTTCAGTCCTGTGCGCCAAGTCGGCATTCGTGTCGAAAACACGCGCGTTGGCGAAATTACAAACTACGACAAACTCGTCATGAACATTTTGACCGACGGAACAATTACATCGCAGGAAGCGGTCGAACATGCAACAAAAATTCTCCTCAACCATTTTACGTGGATTCAAAGTCAGTTGAGCCACGCGTCGCTTACCGAACAGATCGCTAAGGCCGCGGACGCTTCCGCTGAAGAGTAATATGCGACATCGCAGTACAAAAAAGACGTTCGGACGGCACACCTCGGCGCGAAAAGCGCTCGAGCGTGATTTGGTGACGAGTCTCGTGACATACGAGAAGATCGAAACCACGATTGCGAAGGCGAAGTATTGTCGCCCCGCTATTGAAAAGCTTATCACCGACAGCAAACGCGGAGATTTGGCGACACGACGTGCGCTCATGGCGTATTTCGCAACCGAGCAGCCCGTCAAAAAGTTGCTCGAGGTGCTTGGTCCACGTTTTATGGATCGTACGGGAGGCTATACGCGCGTTACGCAGCTCGGCACGCGCAAGGGCGACAAAGCGCCAATGGCGTTGATTGAACTTGTATAATATGACACCGAAAATCGAACATCCTCTCGTTGCGTTCGACGCGACGGACAAAATTCTTGGACGCTTTGCTTCGCAGATTGCGCGCTCACTTATGGGCAAGACGAGTCCTGCGTACCAGCCGCACATTGATTCAGGTGCAAAAGTCGTCGTGACAAACGTCGACAAAATTAAAGTTACAGGAAAAAAGATGGTGCAAAAAATGTACTATCACCACACGGGTCACCCAGGCGGTTTGCGCACAAAGAGCTTGCAGGCCAAGTGGAACGAAAGCCCGGCCGAAGTGTTGCGTATGGCAGTTTCGCGCATGTTGCCAAAGAACCGCTTGCGCACGGGACGTCTGTTGCGACTCAACATCAAATAATTATGGCCGAAAAATATTTCCAATCCGTCGGGCGTCGCAAGTCCGCTGTTGCACAGGTTCGTCTTTTCCCTGAAGGGAACGGCACGATTACGGTCAACGACAAACCAATGACGGAGTACTTCACCACGCCGCGTCTTCGTGCAGCAGTTATGGCGCCATTGACGCAGGCAGGGAAGGTAACGACGATGAACGTCACCGTGCGTGCCGTGGGCGGTGGTCCAGTCGGCCAAAGTGATGCCGTAAAACTCGGCATTGCTCGTGCACTCGTCATGTTCGACGCCGACAATAAACCCGGCCTCAAAGCGCAGCATTTACTTACACGCGATCCTCGCAAAAAGGAACGCAAAAAGTTCGGTAAACGCGGCGCCCGTCGCAGCCCACAGTGGCGCAAGCGTTAATGTATCAACGATGCCAAAACCCCTCGCTCATGCGAGGGGTTTTCTTTTGGGATAACCGTGGCCGTGTGGTTTAGCCACATGGCGGGTGGCTAAACCACATGGTACGATGTTCTTATGCTTAATCCGCAAACACTGGCGAAAAATACGATGTTTCTGACGGTCGCATCCGTCGGGCAAAAGGTGATTGCGTTTTTGTATTTTAGCGTTATCGCACGAACGATTGGGGTGGAGAATACGGGTGCATATTTTTTAGCGCTTGCCGTGGTGACAACAATCGGTGTGCTCGACGACGTAGGGTTGACGTCGGTGCTTATTCGTGAAGTCGCACGAGTACCAGAGAAGGCAAAAGAATGGACGCAAAACGTAATTGGGGCAAAGTGCATTGCGATGCCGCTCACCGTGCTCGTTGCATTCTTTGTGCCTGCAATGTTTGGCTACGACGGCGACTCGGCAACGCTGGTACGTATCGCGATTGCAATCATGCTTTCTGACACGCTGTCCCTCACATTTTATGGCGTACTGCGTGGTTTGCACGTACTGAAATATGAATCGCTTGGCATATTTGTGGGGCAGGGGCTTACGGCAGCGCTTGGCGCAGTATTTTTGTTGACGGGGCACGGTACCCTGCCGCTTCTCGTTGTTGCCCTCATCGCGGGTAGCACATGGAATGCGGTATTTTCGGCGGTGCAGGTCGTGCGTCGACTTGGCATTGGTGTATTGCAGCCGTCGTTCTCGTTCGGACTTTCGCCGCTTCGTGCGGCGTCTGCGTTCTTTCTTGCCGCACTATTCGTCAAAGTGTACTCGTACATTGATTCGTTCACGCTCAATGCCGTTATCGGTAAAGAGGCAGTGGGGTTATATAGCGTTGCATATAAATTGACGTACGCATTTCAATTTTTGCCAATGGCGTTTGTCGGTGCGTTGTACCCCACGTTCGCCGCACACGTCGGCAATATTCCCGCACTCCGTAAAACACTCATCGACGCACTGTGGTACGTTGCACTCCTTGCGGTGCCAATCGTATTCGGTATCTTTGCGCTTGCACCTGAAATCGTCCGCTACTTTTACGGTGCAGCGTACGCAGGTTCGGTACTTCCACTTTCGATTCTTATTTTTGTTCTCCTTTTTATCTTTATCGACTTTCCGATCGGCGCACTGTTGAACGCGACAGGGCGACAAGTGACGAAAACAAAAATAATGGGTGCGACGATGGTCGTCAATGCGGTCGCAAACATCGTACTCGTACCACGAATTGGCGTTCCAGGGGCGAGTGTCGCGGGACTCATCACCTTCATCTTTATGTGTATGGCAGGGTGGTATTGCTTGCCGTCATCACTCGGCATTCGCCTCCGCGATCTTGTACGCAGCATTGGTGGCATTGTCGTTGCAGGTATCATAATGTCTTTCGTGGTGATCGTGGTAAAACAGTATGTATATTGGATGCTCGCTGTTCCTGTTGGCGCAGCAGTATTTTTTGCGGCGCTTGTCGCGACAAAGTCATTTACCATAGAACACGTCCGCACGTTCCGACACTCTCTTCGTTCCACATCGTATGCGAATACTCCTTCCGACTCTTGACGATCCGTCGTCTCACGGCGGTGTTGCACGCTACATAGACGCAATAGCAAAAACGTTTTCAAACGTTCGTGTTGTATTTGTCGACATCAAACATCTCACCCGATTTTTTTGGAACGCATATCACGAATATGACGAGTTGTGGGTGCATCACGTTTTGCCGATCGGTACGCGCGCATGGATGTACCGAATGTGTGGGGGAAAACCCTATGTGATTTTTCTGCATGGTCTTGATTTCGACCTTGCACGTCGCAATGTCTGGAAGCGTTGGCTCACGCGCCGCATTCTTCGCAACGCAAAAAACGTCGTGACGAATTCACATGCACTCGCGAACGAGGTCGCTCTATTCGCGAGTATTCCCGATCCGCTTGTCGTCTATCCGTGCGTCGACGATGCACTTGTTGCTGCTGCATGTACTATCCTCCCATCCCACTATCCTCTCATCCCACTTCGCCTCCTCACTGTAGGACGATTGGTAGAACGCAAGGGTCATCTTACGGTTATTGAGGCAATAAAAGACGATGATCGTTTTTCGTATACGATTGTGGGTGACGGGGAAATGAAGGAAGAGATTCAACAAAAAATTCGTGAGTATGCGCTTGAGGATCGTGTGCAGATTCACGGTAACGTCGACAATGTCGCGCTGGCGAATTTCTACATGAACGCCGATGTGTTTGTGATGCCTTCGCACAAATCCGCGAGCGATCGAGAGGGTTTTGGCATCGTCTATCTTGAAGCGGCGTTATTCGGTTTACCTGTTATTGCGGTGCGTCAGCCCGGAGTCGACGAGGCGGTTGTTGACGGTGAAACGGGTGTGTGTATCGAGGACGCTGTTGCTGTATTGCAGAGTACACTGAGACACATGGTGACCGACCCGACACGTGTAGGTGAAATGGGTTTGCGGGGCAGGGAGCGCGTGCTTGCCGAATTTACGCGTGAGAAGCAATTTGGTAGGCTTCGAGAGTTACTATGAAATCGCTTGTTTCCATCATCATCCCAACGTATCAACACGCACGAATCTTGCCGCAGTGTTTGGATTCTGTATTTCTACAAACGTACCCCGACATTGAAGTCATTGTGGTTGATGACGGCTCGACAGACGACACGCAGGACGTGCTTCGGTTGTATGCCGATCGTGTCACAATCATTGCGCAGAAAAATAGTGGGTCGAACAGAGCGCGCAATAGAGGTTTCGCAGCATCGTACGGCACATATATCATTTTCGTCGATGCGGATGTCATTATGCACCCCGAAATGATTGCACGATGTGTTGCAGCGCTTGACGATGACCGTGAGGCGAGCATTGCATATAGTGATTTCCGTTTCGGGTGGAAGCGGTTTTTCACGCCAACATGGGACGCCGAGCGATTGCATCGAATGAATTATATTCATACAACCTCACTTATTCGCCGTAGCGCCTTTCCAGGGTTCGACGAGTCAATTCGTCGATTTCAGGATTGGGATGTATGGCTGACCATGCTCGAACAAAAAAAACGTGGCGTGAAAGTCGACGGTATTTTGTTTCATTGTATCATTGACGGCGTATCGCGGATTGGTTCGTCGTGGCTGCCGTCGTTTGTGTACCGCCTTCCGTGGCACATGTTGCCGTGGGTTCCACAGCGCATTGCGAAGTATGAGGAGGCACGTGATGTCATTTTGGCGAAGCATCATAGCGACCAAGCCGCGAGTGGTACTTTTCACGACTCGTGGAGGAAATAGCACGATTCAGTCGTCGAGTCCTATTCAGGATATATTCGACGATCGTAAGAGTGCTCCTCCGCGATGTCGGGAAAACGTACCCGAGCGGCGTAGGGAGCGTAGATAAAACTTGTACAAGACATTATGCCAACACTCTCCATTGTCATTCTCACATACCACGAAGACATCGCCGTATTGCGCGATTGTTTTTCGAGTGTACGCGATTCGATTGGAGTTTCACCGGAAATTTTTGTGGTCGACAATGCACTGCGCGAAGAAACGGAAGAACTACTTTTTGAGATTCTCCCAAGCGCAACATACATACCGAACGCCGAGAATCGTGGGTTCGCAGCAGGTGTGAATCAGGGCATGCAAAAAAGCACGGGGAAGTACGTGCTGCTTCTGAATCCTGATACCGTACTACCACCCGTCACACTTTCAAAAATGCTCGACTACATGGAGCGAGATGCCGGTGTTGGTATTGGCAGTTGCATCATTCGTTATCCCGACGGAAAGCTACAGGAAAGCATTCGACGGTTCCCGACGCTCATAGATCAGCTTGTGGTAATGTCGAAATTGCCGCATATTTTTCCACAACTCCTTGATCGCTATATGATGCGCGATGCCGACCCCGAGGCAACGAATGATGTGGACAGCATCATGGGCGCGTTCATGATGATTCGTCGCGGCGTCATCGATCATATAGGGCTTTTTGACGAGCGCTATTTTATCTGGTTCGAAGAGGTTGATTATTGTAAAATGACGAAGGACGCGGGCTTCGCCATTCGTTCGTACGGCGATTGTCACATTGTGCATCACAAAGGGCATGCATTCAGTAAGCTCGCGACTATTCGCAAGCAACGCTGGATTCGCGAAAGCATGCGAAAGTATTTCGCGAAGCACCATGGGCGTCTACCAAATCTTGTACTCTGGTTGCTCGCACCGATATTTATCACCCTTGCATATTGCACCGCCATTATCAAGCGTCGCTAACCTATGTTTGCAAAACAGTTTTTCGGAAAAATATCGTGGGTCGTCATTTTGGTCGTGGCAGCGATGCATGCCATCGCTATTCCGTTACAGCACGCACAAACTCCATCGCTTATCGCGCTCATGCTCATGGGCATTCTGGTCGCAGTTATTTCGTGGCGATCATTGTCGACAGGGTTGCTTATTGCGTTTGCCGAAATCATGGTCGGCGGGCACGGACATCTTATCGACGCGAGTGTCGGAGGTTTTGCGGTGTCGCTTCGTATTGTCATTTTTGCAGCGGTCATGTTCGCATGGCTTATTTTATTGTTACAGCGTCGTGTTACGCCGAAATTTTTTCCTTATCGCGACATTCCGTTCCTCATGCTCGGCACGGCGGTTGTTATTGCGACAGCGACAGGCGTTCTCCATAACACACCTGGCAACATGTTCGACGACATGAATGGTTACCTCACTATTCTGTACATTCTGCCCATGGTGAGCGTTCTATGGGACCAGAATTTTAAACGCCAATTGCTTCATGTTTTATGCGGAAGTGCCGCGTGGATTGCGGTGTCGACACTTCTTGCTGTTTTTCTTTTTACACATCTTCCCGGCCTTGCGCTTCATGATGTGTATCGGTTTGTTCGTGACGCACGTTTGGCAGAAGTGACGCTGCTTACCACCCCGTCGTGGTTCGTTGGTCATCTGTTGTCGACAGATGCGCCATGGTATTTCCGCGTTTTTGCTCCTGGGCAGTTTTTTACTTTGGCGACGGCGCTACTTCTTGGTGCGGCACGTTTCGTGCTGTGGCGTGACGGAAAAATGCCCATTGGCGCTCGCATACTGTTCAGTTTGTGTGCTGCAACATTCATCGCGAGTCTTTCTCGCAGTTTCTTTCTCGGTGCATTCGTGGGCGGCACGGTGATGTTTGTAACCGTGATCGCTAACATACCACGTCCACTCATGCGCAACGTCCGACACATCACCTCGCTTACGCTACTGACATTTTTTGGTATAGGATTATTTTGGGGTGTGATTGCGTTTCCTTGGCCGCATCACCCCGATTTACGTGACGCAGCGTTCTACCAAGAAGAGAGCGGCGATGCACGCGGCATGGCAGTTTCGAGTCGATGGAATTTACTGTATCCGATGTGGGAAGCAATTATTGCACATCCGATTGTCGGCAACGGCTTTGGCACGGAGGTGACATTTATTTCCGACGACCCGCGGGTTCGCGAAATCACTCCCACGGGCGAATGGACGACGTATCGATTCGAGTGGGGCTATCAAGACATCTGGCTTAAAATGGGGTTGCTTGGACTCGCGGCATTTATTGCGTACGCGATTGTGTTGACACAAGCATTTCGGTTTACTGTTCGCACGCAGGGTAATCGATGGATTGCTATTGGACTCTACTCGGGCGCAGTTGCACTCTTCGCGGCACACGCATTCTCACCGTACCTCAATCATCCTATCGGGCTCGGTTTCATGTTATTTATTCTTCCGTTCTTTGATTGGAAGGGAACACTCTCCGCAATTGAAGTAAAGGATCGTCAGCGCGTTCATGTTTCGCTGGCCATGCCACGACCTATTGCAGCCATGCACAAAGACTAGTGGCGTGATACAATTATGCGCGTATGTCTTCTGCGGCAACGCTGCGTGTATTTTGGCGTCATGCAATTCGTTATAAATGGACGATGGCGTTGTTGACGTTTGCAATTGTTGCGCTCAACATCGTCGAACTTTTTCTTCCTGTTTTTTATAAACGACTTGTTGATGTTGCGACAACCTTGCCGCTCGGCACCGCGCTTCGTGATGCACTTATCGCTGTGCTCCTCAGCATTGCTGCGCTGAATATTGCGCGCTGGGCGATGTTTCGCATTGCCGCATTCACGAACAATCGTTTTCAACCTCGGGTCATGATCGACCTCGAGCGTTCGGCATTTTCGTACCTTCTTGGTCATTCCTATCGCTTTTTTAGTAATGCGTTCGCTGGAGCGCTCGTTCGAAAAGTCCATCGCCTTTCACGTGGTTTTGAAATGTTCGCCGACCAAATCTTTTGGCGTTTTCTCAATGTCATTACGTTGACAACAGGCATGCTTGTCTTGTTTGCAATTCGTGCGCCAATACTTGCGGTTGTGCTCGCGGTATGGGTCGCGCTCTTCGTGACGGTCAACGTTATCTATTCTCGCTGGAAAATGCGCTATGACACACAGCGTGCCGCGCTCGATTCTGAAGCAACGGCGGTGTTGTCCGACGCAATTGCAAACGCCGCAACAATCCAGCAGTTTAACGGTACGCGGTTCGAGGAGGGCACGTTTCACGGCATCACCGAGCGTTTGCGTCGCATTTACACGTTTACATGGAACCTGGGTGAAATGAATGACGCAATTCAATTTGCGTTCATGGTGTTGCTCGAAATTGTTGCAATGTATATCGTCATCAACGGCTATGCGGCAGGCGTGTTGACGATTGGCGACTTCATTCTCATTCACGTTGCACTCGCGCAGTTGTTCGATAGGCTGTGGGACTTTGGCCGTGTGATACGTCACGTCTACGAATCGATTGCCGACGCGCAGGAGATGGTCGATATTTTCGAGATGCCGTATGAATTGGTCGACGCGCCACATGCACAAGCGCTTGCGGTGCATTCGGGTGCAATTAATTTCAATGCCGTATCGTTTGGCTACACTGCGCAACACGAAATTCTCCGCGACTTTACACTGTCGGTTGCTGCACACGAAAAAATTGCATTCATCGGGCCGTCGGGTGCAGGGAAGTCGACGATTATTAAGGTGCTATTGCGTTTGTTTGACGTTACAGACGGTTCGATTGAAATCGACGGGCAAAATATTGCAATGGTAACACAAGAAAGTTTGCGTGACGCCATCGCGCTTGTGCCGCAGGACCCGGCGCTGTTCCACCGTTCGCTCATGGAAAACATTCGTTACGGCAGGCGCGACGCGTCGAACGCCGAGGTGATTGAAGCGGCAAAGCAAGCGCATTGTGATGAGTTTATTTCTCACCTTCCAAATGGCTACGACACAATGGTTGGAGAGCGCGGCATAAAACTTTCGGGCGGCGAGCGTCAACGTGTTGCCATCGCGCGAGCAATTTTAAAAAATGCACCAATCCTTGTGCTCGACGAAGCAACGTCGAGTCTCGACAGCGAAAGCGAGTCACTGATTCAGTCGGCATTGAAGGTGCTTATGGTTGGCAAAACCGTTGTTGTTATCGCACATCGTTTGTCGACGATTATGCTGATGGACCGTATTGTCGTTATTGAACAGGGTGGTGTTGCAGACATGGGAACGCACGAAGAATTGCTCAAACGAAAAGGAACGTATGCAAAACTCTGGAATATTCAGGCGGGTGGGTTTTTACGATAATGTTGCGCCGTCAATGTCCATATGACCCTGTAAAAATGCGTTCGCTGACATACGTTTGCCACCAGCGGGCTGGAGCTCGAGGATTTCGAGCGCGGTGGTTGCGGTGCCAATCATGATTCGATCGGTGAGCATTTGTACGACGCCGGGATCGAGGTGTTCGGTATCGATGCGTGCAGAAAGAATCTTTAGCGTCAGTTCTTTTCCATCATGCTTCCAGACAGCGAACGTGCCAGGCCACGGCGTGTACGCGCGGATTTTTGCGTCGATAGCCTCAGCAGATTGCGACCAGTCAATGTGACCGTCCTCGCGTGAGAGCATCTTGCAAAATGTTGCATCGGGGTGATTTTGTTCTTGCGGCGTGACTGTTCCCGCAAAGAATCTTTTGAGTGTATTGATGAGCAGCGGCACGCCGTGCACAACGACTTTTTGTGTGAGCGACGCTGATGTTTCATTGGGAGCGATCGAGAACGACGTTTGCGCAAGGATTGGCCCGTGATCCATATCTGCATCGATCTGCATAATCGTGACCCCTGTTTCTTTTTCTCCGTTCACAATCGCGGAAATAATGGGCGAGGGGCCACGGAGTTTTGGAAGGAGCGACGGGTGGACATTTACACAACCGAGTTTTGGAATATCAAGAATAGCTTGCGGGATAATGCGACCGTAGGCAATGACGACAAAAAGGTCTGCGTTGAGATTTATGAGCGCGTCGAAAAACGTGGCATCTTTTAATTTTGTAGGTTGAAAAACGGGGACGTTGTGTTCGCCTGCAACAGCTTTCGTTGGCGGAGGTGTGAGGACTTTTTTGCGACCTTGCAGTTCGTCTGTTTGCGTCACGACGCCGACAACATCAATCTCCGCATCGGCAATGAGTGCGCGAAGAAAATCAGCGGAGAATTCGGGCGTGCCAAAGTACACTATTTTCATAGTCTCGATCGAACGTCTTTCGTGAGTTTTGTCGCCTTGTCGATGAACAGAATACCGTCGAGATGATCAATTTCATGCTGGAAGATAATTGCAGTTAATCCGTTCGCTTTGACCTCGACGTCTTCACCGAGGCGATTTTTTGCTTTTACTTTGACACTCGAATGACGCTTTACGATACCCGAAACTCCCGGAACAGAGAGGCAGCCCTCCATGCTGTCGACGATACGCACGGAGCGAGATGTGATTTCAGGGTTAATGTATGCATGGACGCCCGATGGCGTTTCAATAATGATAATCCGTTCGCTCGCACCAACTTGCGGCGCAGCGATACCGACGCCGTTTTCTTCGACCATAGTGAGTGCAAGGGCGTCGATGAGTTCCTGCGTTTTCGCATCGACGATTGCGAAGTCTAAAACAGGCGCAGCAACTTTGCGCAGTTCAGGACTTGGTTCGTGGAGGACGTGGAGTGGTGTCATAGGTTTGGTCTATTGCAATGACGGCAGTGTCGGGGAGAGTAAAAAGAGGAACGAGGGAGCAAATCTCAGACGGTGCGATACGAGCCTCTACAGTATCGTCTGTCGTTGGGGCGAAATAGGCGCCAGTTATTTGGCTGAGGGCGTCTGCATCGGCGTGGCGAATGGTGATTCGTGCACGGTGTGGCGGCAGGCCGTAGCGTTCACGCAGTGCAGATTCTTTTTTGAGGAATGTTTCCGCATCACACATTTCTCGTACATCGTCCGCAAGCCATGTTTGTACGATGCACATGGCGTTCTGTTGCGTGGCAAATGCCACGAGTCGATGAAGATTGCGCGCAGTGTCTTCGTTGCTACGAAAATTTTCAGGGTGCATGGAAAGGTCGATAGCAAGGTCGGCGACAAGTCCAAATGTTTTTTGTGCAAATGGTACGACAATGCGTGAGAAGAAGAATTCTGTAACAAGCTGTATGCGTGCGTCGGTTTTTGATGAACCTTTTTCTACCCGTGCAATAGTGATACCGGGAAAGAGTTTTGTGAGTGACGCCTCAACGTGGGCGTTGCCAATTCCGCGCAGGGCAACGATGCCGTCGTTGCATGTGGGGCATGCTTCGGGCATATCACGTTTTTTGCTGCATCTTCCGCATGCCAAGCCCTCGGCATCACCGCCATACACTCCGCCGCAGTCGCAACAGAGAATTGCGTCGCATTTCCGACATTGCGCTCGTTTTGCAATGCCTTTACGGTTGTAAAAAAGTAGCACGTTTTTTTGGCTCTGTAAAGCATTTTTGATCGCCTCAATGAGGGGCAGCGAGAGGAGCGGGGAATCGCTGTGCGTGTCTCTTGCGCGAAGGTCGATGATAGTTGGCGTTGGTGTTTGTGCAGAAAAAATCGTTGTCGGCATTGCAACAAATTCCTCGGGACGGGGCAGGACATCGCATGCGACAAAATGTACGGCGTGTTGCTCGGCTTGCAACCACGCAGTATTCCGTGTGTCCAGCCGCGGATTGCGGCGATCGTTAAAGTGGTCACGCGCTCCAGACGACAGTACGACAACTGCACCGATTTTTTTCGCGGGAATGAGCGATGCCTGTCGTGTGCCAATGAGCGTGCGGATCGTTCCGTTTTTCCATGCGCGAATAATGCGTTCTCGTTGGCGTGGTGATGTTTTGCCATGGAGCACGGTTGTCGCGTCGTCAAAACGAATCGTTCGACTCAAGACATCGGCATCACGTTCACGTGGGACGAGAATGAGGAGTTGATCGTTAATGCGCTTGCGTAAAAGTTGTGCAATACCTATAGCACCCTCGCCGGAAATTTGCACCGCAATGTTTGTATGATGCGTATTGATATCATCGAGTACACGTTTCACGGTTTCCGCAACGTCACGATTGAGCGATATGCTTTCTGCTGCACCGTGCACCATTGCAGGCAATGAAATATCGCCGTGGAGTGTGCCAAAGAGATGAAAGAACAGTGTCGACGGCGACTGCACAATGCTTGCTGCGATATGCTCGACGCGTGAAATGTCGCTTTCAGATAGTGCTCCACGCCAGTCGATTGTTTCAATGACACTTATTTTCCCACGAACATCTGTTGCTTCCGAAAGTGCACCCACAACGCCACGAACGTTGCGACCGTGAAATGGCATGCGTACAACGTCACCAATTGCAGGTATCATGTCGCTCGGAATTTCGTAATCAAAAAAACCGAATCTCCTCGGGAGTCGGATAATGGGGTAGACACGAGCGAACATGAGTAGTGCTAAAGGGAAAAATGGACAACAAGATAGCCGACACCAAACGGCGCCTCGTCACTCATGACTGTTGCGGTGGTGTGCATACCGTCGAGCGCGCCAAGGAGCATGAGGAGTTTTTTATATGACGATTCTTGGGCGGCGGCAACAAGATCTTCATCGAGCTGCAGAAGGCCGACGGCGTTGTTGTGCTCGAGCAGCGTGCGTAGTGCTTCGTCATATTTTTCGCCCGCTTCATGGTAGCCTCCTGGAGCGAAGTCGGTAAGTGTTTGCGACGTGTCGCCCGCAGAAATAACAGCGATGCGTTTTTCGCTTGCGACAAGCGTATGTTTGAGCGCTTGGCCAAAAGTGAAGTGCGCTTTTGGTGACAACATGGATGGCGCGATGGGAACAATGCGAACGGCAGGAAGGTGCGTGGTGAGAAAATGGAGAGGAACAGTCGCTGCAAAGTGTAGACTCGGATCGGTCGAGAGTGTGATAGGCTCATTTGCGGCACGAAGGTCACGTTGCAAACGATCGATAACCGAGAAGTCGGGGTGATATGTTTTTTTGTAGCCAAGATCGCCGACATCCTGCATGGAACATGTGTACGGGTCGGCAACAGAAATGGAAAATGCGTTGTCGAACATTGTGGGGTGGTCGGAGATGAGTACGATGGCGTCAGGTTTTGTTGCAGCAAGTTCCTCAGCAAGCTCACTGAGTGCATCAACTGTTTTTTTGACTGCGCCAATTCTATCGCCGCTGATAGACGGAATCAGTAGTGGGGAATGAGGGACGTGTGCGGCGAATGTAATCATAATGAGATGGCTCACTCCGCGCCCTGTGCAATTGCATCGCCAAGAGGGTGAAGGTTAATGACGACATCACTCACAGTGACAATGTTGCCCCACGACCAACCGTAGGCAAGGAAGGTTTGCTCGCTATCTATAGCGCGACGCATGCCGTCGGAAATAACGTATACCGTCGGCTCCGTTATAGACTTTACGAGATAACCGTCGGGAAGTTTAACGGGCTTTCCTTCCTTGTACTGTTCTATGACGATAGATGCAACGGTCTTTTTGCTCATGCCAGAAAAGTTTGCGTCAAGAATCGTTTTGTCAAAAATAGGTTGACGGACGCCGTCGCGAACATAAAACACCGCGCCGTTGTTCGCGAGCTGCAAGAGTGTGCCCTGTGGGAAGATTGTTGCGGCGGTAATCGGTGTACCTGTTTCGTATGCGGTAATGTCGCTGCTTGTTACGCGGGTAATTTCGTCCTCGTTGAATCCTATTGCACGGAATGTCGTCATGCTATCGATTTTACGGAGTGCGTCGTCGACGAGAAGATAAATATTTCCATTGTCGTCCTTCAGCAGGGAATAGTTGGGGAAACTAATTGGACTACCGTCGGGGTAGTTTTCGAGCGTTGCCGCACTGACGGGCAGAATGAGGCTCGGGTTAAAACGAGAGAGCAGCGCGCTCTTGCTTGTGATCGCACGTTTATATCCATACTGAATGAGGTAGACACCGTCCTGTCCCACAGCTTGCAAAAGGGAACCCGACGGATATTCCGCCCCAAACCATCGATCCCAAATGTTCACGAAGTTCAGGTTGCCGTGAATGTGTGGCGTATATGCATACATCGCAGCAGTCGCGGCGTTTTCGGGAGTGACGATGGTACTGTCGATGAGAACGGGAACGTCGGGGCCATACTTTCCCTGTGTCGTACCGCTGTCTTCGATGTCCGCAAGATAGCCTTCACTAAATTGGAGTGCGGCACTATTTATTTGTTTTCCAAAACCCTTCCAACGTTGAATTGATGCGTCATCTTTACTGCAATCATCACAGACCGCGTACCCTGTTGCCCAGTCCAGTTGACGGTCGGTTGGAGCGTCATCTTCTACAAGACTTTGTTCCTTTTGAAGAAGTACGAGCAAAAATTTCGGACTGATTTTATTCAGTTGTGCTGCTCGCCATATAATATCGGTTGCGTAGCGTTTCACGCCTTCAAAGTCGAGCGTTTTATATGTACCGAGAAAACCACGATCGAGATATGTTTGGATTTGATTACGGTCGAGCGCAAATGGGTTTTGCATGTCGTCGTCGGAAATGATGTAGTCTGGGTCGAACGCGAACGCATTTATAGGAAACACACCCACGATGCCACAAAAAACCAGCGTTGCAAGGATACGCTTCATAGGGTTATAGTATAGCATATGCAAATTTCTATAGGGTCAAAGGCTCCAGAAGTGTGTCAGGCTATTATCGAAGTGCCTCGGGGCAGTCAAAATAAGTACGAGTTCGATAAAGAGCAGGGCATCGTAAAACTCGATCGCGTGTTGTTTGCGCCAATGTTCTACCCTTGTGACTACGGATTTTTTCCGGAGACGCTTGGCGGTGACGGCGACCCACTTGATGTGCTCGTCATGGTGAGCAATCCACTTTTCCCCGGTGTTGCCGTTGACGTACGGCCGATCGGCGTTCTTGTGATGAGCGACGACAAAGGGCAAGACGAAAAAATTCTTGCTGTTGCAAAAGACGACATTCGTTTTAGTCACATAAAGGACTTATCAGACATCCCCGAGCATACAAAAAATGAAATCGCATTTTTCTTCGAAACGTATAAGGTGCTCGAAAAGAAAATGACGAAAATCGACGGCTGGAAGGACGCCGCAGCCGCAAAGGAAATTATTGTCGCAGGCATGGCGAATTTTACACCCCAACCGTAGCAGGCATTTTTGTGCGAATTTCGATGAGCTCGCTCTTTGCGTCGATAGTGACAGGGGACTCTTCTGCAACTTCGCCTTTGATAATTTTGAGCGCGAGTGGGTCGAGAATAAGATTTTGAATTGCGCGCTTGAGTGGGCGGGCGCCATATTGCGGATCGAAACCCTTTTCTGCGAGGAGTATTTTTGCGCGTTCTGTCACTTTCAGCGTCATGCCGCGTTGTTCGCGGAGTCGAGAAGAGATGCGTGCAAGCTGTAACTCCACAATTTCTCCAATTTCTTTTTTGGAGAGACCGTGAAACATAATGATATCGTCGATGCGATTGAGAAATTCGGGGCGGAATTCGTCGCCGAGAAGCTCCATGATTTTTGCGCGAATATTATCCTCGTGCACTTCACCGTCGCTAAAGCCGAGGTCGGTGCGGTTGATGTCGTGAAGAATAACGTCGCTCCCGACGTTTGAGGTCATAATGATGATTGTGTTCTTGAAGTTGACCACGCGGCCCTTTGCGTCGGTAAGGCGACCGTCGTCAAGAATTTGCAAAAGCATGTTGAACACGTCGGGGTGCGCCTTTTCAATTTCGTCGAGCAACACCACAGAGTAGGGGTGCTTGCGAATCGTTTCTGTGAGCTGTCCCGCCTCGTCGTAGCCAACATAGCCTGGGGGCGAACCGATCATCTTGCTTGTGCTGTGACGTTCCATGTATTCGCTCATATCGAGACGCACAAGTGATTTTTCGTCGTTAAACATGAACGCCGCAAGCGCTTTTGCGAGTTCGGTTTTGCCGACGCCTGTTGGCCCCAAGAAAATGAACGAACCAATGGGGCGACCCTCTTCGCCAATGCCTGCACGTGAACGGCGGAGCGCGTTACTCACCGCCCGGATGGCTTCGTCTTGGCCAACGACACGCTTTGCTAGTTCATCTTCCATGCGTGCAAGCTTTGCCATTTCGTGTTCAAGCATTTTATGAACAGGAATGTGCGTCCAACGTCCAACAACAGCGGCAATGTCTTCCTCGGTGATAACCTCTTTAAGCAGACCGCGGTTGGACTGTAACTTTTTGAGTGAGACTTCGAGCTTCTTTAATTCGACGCGCTGCGCAGGGATGAGGCCGTAACGAATTTCTGCAACACGCTCAAGATTGCCACGGCGTTCCTCGAGCTCGGCTTCGCTCGCGAGTTTATCGGCCTGATTTTTGCATTCGCGGATTTGCTCGATGATTTGTTTTTCGTTCTTCCATGCAATTTCAAGTGCGCCCGACTTTTCCTTATGGTCAGCAATGAGCTTCTCGATTTCTTTTAAGCGTGCCTTTGACGCTTTGTCTTCTTCTTTCAACAGCGCCTGACGTTCAATCTGCAAACGCATTTCGTCACGTTTTTCGCGATCGAGTTCTTCGGGCATGGAGTCGATCTGCAAACGCAGTGCTGATGCTGCTTCGTCGATGCAATCAACGGCTTTGTCGGGCAGTTGACGGTCGGTGATGTAGCGACTGGAAAGCTCGGCCGCAGCAACAATAGCGTTGTCGCTAATGCGCACGCCATGGTGAATTTCGTAGCGCTCCTTGATACCACGGAGAATAGCGATAGTATCATCGACCGAAGGTTCCTCGACCATAATCGGTTGAAAGCGACGTTCGAGCGCATGGTCCTTCTCAATGTATCGTTGATATTCCTTTGTTGTCGTTGCGCCAATGACACGCAGCTCGCCACGAGCAAGGGATGGTTTGAGTAAATTCGACGCATCCATTGGTGCTTCGTCGCCCTTGCCTGCACCGACAAGCATGTGCAACTCGTCGATAAACATGATAATTTTTCCGCTTGAGTCGTGAATTTCCTTAACGACAGCCTTTAGTCGTTCCTCGAATTCGCCACGGAACTTTGTACCCGCAATGAGTGACCCTAGATCAAGCGACACTATTTCTTTTTCCTTGAGCGACTCAGGAACGTCGCCCGCAACAATACGCTGTGAAAGCCCTTCGACGATTGCAGTTTTGCCTACGCCCGCCTCACCAATAAGTACAGGGTTATTTTTTGTACGGCGCGAAAGTACCTGCATGACACGGCGGATTTCTTCGTCACGACCAATGACAGGATCGAGCTTGCCTTTGCGAGCAAGCTCAGTCATGTTGATGGTGTATTTTTCGAGCGCCTGATATTTCGCTTCGGGGTTCGCGCTGTCGACACGCTGGCTGCCGCGAATTTCCTTCAGCGCTGCAAACACGCTCGCCGCATTCACGTTGTTTGTGATAAGAATGTGCCCCGTCATTTTTTCGTCGAGGAGCGCGAGGAAAAGATGCTCCGTAGAAATGTACTCATCGCCAAATTGTTTTGCGACATGTGCACTGTTCGTAATGACGTGCGCCAACGGTGGCGTCAAAAAAACCTGGCCCAAGCCCGGTGGCTCGACAGTGCTACTTTTCGGCAGTGAATCGAGGACGCGCATGACGTCGGCCTGCAGCGGTTCGATGCCGATGCCGAGTTTTTTGAGGAGCGTCAACACGATTCCGTCGTCTTGTGCGAGGAGAGACGCGAGAAGATGGATAGGTTCGATACCGTGCTGGCCATTGTCTGCGGCGATCATTTGCGCAGCCTGCATGGCGTGATTGGATTTGCTTGTAAAATTATTCGGCATCATAATCGATTCATTAGCAGTCTCCATTATAGAGTGCTAAGTTGATCGCGTCAACTTTTTTTGGTACAATTTTTGCACGTATGATTACGCTCCGTCACGCATTCTCCGCAATAGCGATTGTGCTCTTTTTTCACGCCATTGGCATGTGGCGCTATTATAGCTGGTATCACTGGTATGACATACCGATGCACATCGGTGGTGGCATAGCGATGGGAATTTTGGCCCTTGCATTCTGGAATCTTTTTGTAAAGAGCGTTTCGCTGCGTACCAAGAAAAAATGGGCAGCGGTTCTCCCGAAGATTTTCTTTGTCCTCGGTTTTGTGGGGCTTGTGGGAATCGGCTGGGAATGGTTCGAGTTTCTTTTTGACGAGATATTGTCTGTTCGGCTTGCGTGGGGGATCGCACAAACAAGTGTCGCGGACACGATGGCCGACCTTTTCTGCGACCTCGTTGGCGGTCTTTCCGCAGTTGTTGCTGCTCAGCTTCGCCGCGTATGACGTCCTACACGCTGCTTGGTGTGCGTATTGACGACATCGCGCTAGACGAACTGCACGCACTTTTTCTTCTCTGGCTGCAAGGAGAAGGTCAACATGTTGTCGTCACGCCAAATCCCGAGTTCCTCGTTCTTGCACATCGTGATGAATCGTTCCGTGCATTTCTCAATGCTTCGGACCTTGCACTACCTGACGGATTTGGTTTAAAGATCTTTGTACCGATCACACATCGTATGACAGGTATCGATGCGCTGACAATGCTCGATGAAATCTGCAAAGAGCGCGATCTGCGTCTCGTCACTATTGGCAGTGTGCCGTGTGACATTGTCGTTGGAAACGTACATGATCACCTATCTATCGATGACGTGCAACGAATTGCAAAATTACAGCCAGACGTCATTGCTGTGGCATTGGGACAGGGGAAGCAGGAGCGCATTATTGCCACACACCAGCACGAATGGCCGTCGGCAAAAATTCTCATTGGGGTTGGTGGAGCTGTCGACGTTCTCTCGGGTATAAAACACCGTGCACCCAAACTATTTCGATATGTGGGACTGGAGTGGTTATGGCGGCTCATCAGCGAGCCTCGGAGGTTGCGTCGAATAGTAAATGCCGTTATTGTTTTTCCAACACTTGTTATTCTCGACCGTCTGCATCACCGTAAAAATATATGACCGTTCGTACACGCATCGCCCCATCGCCAACAGGCTACATGCACATAGGTACACTGCGCACGGTGCTTTTTGATTATTTTTTGGCACGTCAAGGCGGCGGACAATTTATTCTTCGTGTCGAGGATACGGATCAAGCACGGCTCGTTGATGGTGCGCTCGAGAGCCTGCTTGGGACGTTTCAAAAACTCGGCATCGACTACGACGAGGGGCCTGTGCTGCAGGCGGACGGATCGATTGCTGAAAAAGGGGATTGTGGGCCGTATGTACAGTCGGCGCGATTATCGCTTTACAAAAAATACGCCGATGAGCTATTGGCGGATGGCCACGCATATATTTGCTTCTGCACGAAAGAGCGACTCGACGAAATGCGTGCGGCACAAACAGCTGCAAAACAAACGCCGAAATATGATCGTCGTTGCTGCGCGCTTACTGTCGATGATATCGCGTCACGCCGCACGAATGGCGAAACATATGTGGTGAGGATGAAGATTCCAGAAGGGAAAGTGGCATTCGACGACGCAATTCGTGGACGTATTGCATTCGACCTTTCCGACGTCGACGATCAAGTCATTATCAAGTCTGATGGTTTTGCGTCGTACCACCTCGCAGTTGTCGTCGACGACCACTTGATGAGAATTTCACATGTTCTTCGAGGAGAGGAGTGGATTTCGTCAACGCCAAAGCAGATCGTGCTGCACGAGATGTTCGGTTGGAAAATGCCGGTCTACGCTCATGTTCCACTTATTTTGAATCCTGATAAAACGAAGCTATCGAAACGCAAAGGCGACGTATCTGTGGAAAGTTATCTTGCGAAGGGTTACCTGCCTGCAGCAATTTTGAACTTCATTGCAACGCTCGGGTTCAATCCCACGGCCGACAGGGAAGTGTACACAATGGATGAGCTTGTGGCGTTGTTCGACCTTACAAAAGTGAATCACGGTGGGGCAGTGATGAACATCGAAAAGCTTGATTGGATGAATCAGCAGTACATCACAAAACTCGACAAGGATGCGCTGTTGGCCGCAGTCACGCCATTTACCACATACGATGTGACGGAACCGATAATGCGCCGTGCAGTACTTGTTGAAAGGGGACGGGTGAGTCGGTTGACGGAATTTACCGAACGCATTGCCCCATACGCGGAAATGCCCCCATATGATGCGTCAATTTTGATCTGGAAAAAATCAAATGCAACTGACTGTCAAATGCAACTAAGCAACATTTGTAACTTCGTAACAACAACAAGCGACGAGACGTTCACACAGATTGCACTTCTCGAAACGGCGATAAAGGCGTATATTGAGAGTAACGGATTGCAGAATGGCAATGTATTGTGGCCGCTGCGCGTTGCGTTGTCGAGCGCAGAAAAATCGGCAAGCCCGTACGAGCTGCTTTGGGCTCTGGGAAAGGAGGAGTCGATCGCACGAATTACTGCGGCAATAACAAAGTTTGACGCATGAACAGATTTTCTGGAGGAAAATCAATTGCATTTCTTTTTTGTGCAGCATTGATTGCGGCGAATTTTGGTGTTCGTGCGGTTTTTGCAGAAACGCCAGAAGACGTCAACGAATTACAGAGTGAAATTACCGAACGAAAAGCACGGGTTGACGACATTAACACAAAACTTGACCAATATCGTTCGAAGATTAGGGAGTATGCGGGGAAGTCTGCCTCACTTTCGACGGACCTCGCGCTCATTGAAAACGAGACGGCCATGGCCGAGCTTGATATTGCAGCAACCCAAATAGAAATCGAGTCGCAGAACTATGTACTTGCTGCGCTCGAAGGTCGTATTCACGACGAAACAGCAAAACTCGACAATGAACGTGAAATGCTTGCGGCATTACTGTTTTCGCTCCATGCGCACGACGACCGCAGTGTGGTGATGGCTTTTTTTGGCGCAACAACATTTAATGAGGCGTTCGACACAGTTACACAGCTCGAGCAAGTGAATAATAGCCTGACGCAAGCGGTCGATGCTACAAAACTCATGCGCGCGAACCTCGAAAGTGATAAATCGCAGCACGAAGAAAAACTTTCGATGCTCGGCGACCTTGAATCACAGCTTGGAGAACGCGTAAAAAAACTCGACATGCAGGGTGCGGCAAAAGAGGTGCTTGTTTTGCAAACACAAAATTCCGAATCGGAATACCGAACGCTCATGAGCGAATTGCGACAGGAGCAGTCGTCGATAACGTCACAAATCAACGCACTTAAGAACAAGATTGAAGCAAAGATTGCGAACGACGACCTTGGGGGCGACACGTCAGCAGTAACGTGGCCGCTGACGGGCATCATCACCGCATTATTTCACGACTCTACATATCCGTTTCGTCGTTTATTTGAACACCCAGGGCTCGACATTGCGACGCCTGTTGGGACATCGGTTGAAGCTGCTGCCCCTGGGTATGTTGCATGGGCGCGCACCGGCCAACAATATGGAAATTACGTGATGATCATCCATGCAAACGGTATGGCGACGTTGTACGCGCACCTTATGCGAATGGACGTTGCCGCCGATCAATTCGTTGCGCGAGGCCAGCAGATTGGACTCTCGGGCGGCAAGCCCGGAATGCAGGGCGCAGGACTATCAACAGGTCCACATTTACACTTTGAGGTCCGTAAAGACGGCATTCCCGTCGATCCACTGCAGTATTTACCGTAAGAGCCTGTTTGCAATGCGCAGAGTAAAAAAACGAACGATTTAAACGCGCTGTGTTGATTTATGGGTGCTATACTACCCATGACATTAAAACGTCTACGAGCCATCAGATAAACATGCACACGTAGTAAAAAAAGTAGGCCGACGATGAGATCGGGAACGTAACTGTAACTACTAACCGTAGATGCAGATTTGAGTGGCCCGCAGGGGATTGCACGAGGCATGTGGGAACGACCGAGTAATTACATGCAACAACATACAAGTGTCGTAAAAGGTATATTGTGAGACGCCAGAAAAGGTTTACTCATTCTGAAGTTCGGCAAGGTCTGCCACTACCCCATCGACGTGTCCGTTCACTTTGACGTCGTCGTAAACTTTACGAATAACACCTTTTGGATCAATCAAGACCGTTGTACGAACAATGCCCATGTATTTTTTGCCCATCATGGACTTTTGCTGCCACACACCATACGCTTCAAGCGCTGCATGTGACTCATCCGACAATACGGGAAAATTCAGCTTTTCACGTTCTGCAAATTTTGCATGACGTTTTACCGAATCAGCGGACACACCGAGCACTTCTGCTCCTACCCCATGCACTCGTGCCATGTTGTCGCGAAAATTACATGCTTCAATTGTACATCCTGGAGTCATGTCCTTGGGATAAAAATAAAGTACGAGCCATTTTCCCAGATAGTCGGCAAGCGTGTGCGTCTTCCCTATCTGGTCGGCAAGAGAGAAATTGGGAGCGGGCGTATTGACAGTCAACATAAAAGTTTATTTATTTTTGCTGTAAACGTGGTCTCCAAAGCGAATGTCAATGTATGCCATGTTTGGCATGTTGGTGGCATTTTCCTTTACGAATACATCGTACATGACCATAGCCACTTCAGGCGATACGGAGATATCGACAAGTAGAGAAGGTGCATTCTGCACGCCGACGGTAAGCCAAGGCGATTGTTGCGTGTCGAGGGTATAGACAAGTGGAAGAAGATTTCTCGTACGTAGTCCATCGTCGAGAGCGAGAATATGA
Organism: Candidatus Uhrbacteria bacterium; assembly: GCA_943359325.1. GTDB lineage: Bacteria > Patescibacteriota > Patescibacteriia > UBA9934 > UBA9934 > UBA11707. Next base: position 25,891 of record CALRHD010000006.1, read on the forward strand.
GAAAGTCGTGTTGCATCGATAATAACCGAGCCCAGTGCAACATCGAACGTCCCCGTAACATCAATGATCGGCATGGTGGGCTGTATACCTCGCGCAGTCGGGATTTCTACAGCATTCGTACGCCGAGCAGCGATCATCCTAAGTGTTTCTGACGAAGCACCGCTCACTGCAACACCGTTCAGATCGACGAGATATGTCGTGGCGTTTATTGTCACGGCGACTTCGGTGATACGCTCTTTTGCATCGATAATAAGCGTTCGGCCATCACGATGGAGAGACAGATTGTCAAAATGAAACTGTGTATTGAGCGCAACGGAGACTTTCTGTGTGTTCGTAAAAAAAATGTGGTTTGCAGGAAATACAAGCCACCGATGGGCATTGAGCATTGGTTCAACGATAGAGATAACGTCTTCGCTCGCGATAGTCGTAAGACCTGATACTTCGACGCTACGGTAATGCATGAATGGAGCGAAAAGTAATACAAGAGGAACGCCCACTACGATCAGAACGAGAGCAGCTGCAAAAAGCCACGCGGCAATTTTTTTTGGTGCGTTCGCAAAAAACGGGTTCCGCATACGCGGCCCGTCGTAGCTTCGTGAAAGAGATCGTGTGAAGTTTCTGCGCTTCATACCACAAAGCGAGGGATGAGTGGATTAATGCGCGTGACTATTTCGTAGTTAATTGTGCCGACACGCTCGGCGAGTTCGTCGGCGGTAACGCTGTGCATGCCTTCGCGCCCGAGGAGTGTCGCGACGTCGCCTTTTTTGACGTGCGGTGCGTCGGAAACATCGACCATCATCATGTTCATGCAAATACGTCCAACGACGGGGCATAGCCTGCCGCTTAACAGGACAACACCGTGGTTTGATAGGTGGCGATCATACCCGTCGTAGTACCCCACCGGCAGAACTGCGATACGCATTGGGCGATTAGCGATACACGTTCGATTGTACCCTATCCCACCACCGTTTGGCACGTCCTTCACCTGTGCGACAGTTGTTTTCCATGAGAGAACTGGTCGTAGTTCAAAGGCTCTTCCCCGCTGTACCGCAATGTGCAATTCCCGACTTGGCCACAGGCCATAAAGCGCAATGCCGGTGCGCACCATAGTGAGGTGAGACTGCGTGCGGAGAATTGCTGCTGCGCTGCATGCGGCATGAATGTACGGCACATGCAAATCGTACGCGGCGAATGTCACTTCTGCATTTTTGAGTGCATCAATCTGTGCATCGACGATATGCTGCGCATTGACGTCTTCCGACGACGAAAAGTGTGTGGAAACGCCAACGAGCTTCACACTTCGCGGATTGTTTTTTATTGCACGGGAAATATCAACAATCGTGCGCGGCATTGCACCGAGACGGTGAAGGCCTGTTTCAATTTCGATGTTGATGAGGGCGACAGCCTGCTGTGAAACGGCAGCGCCAATGATTGCTATGAGCCCCTCTTCGTCATAGATATTTTGTACGAACTGTTGCGTAACAATTTCGGAAAAACGCTCAGCGGGAGTCATGCCCAAAATAAAAATAACGGCGTCTTTTGACTGTCGACGCACCACAAACGCTTCGTCGATGTTATCAACTGCAAAATGTGTGATACCCATTTCGATGAGCATTCCTGCCGTCAGTGTGATGTCGTGTCCATACGCATTTGCTTTGACAACGGCGCATAATGTTGTCGCAGGTGTAAGAAGAATTTGCAACGAACGAACATTCGCCTCGAGTGCAGAGCGCGAAATTTCAACCCATGTGCGGGGCTTGAGAGAGATCCTCACAGAATTATTGTTTCTGAGTCAGAATTTTTTTGCCCATAAGTGGGTGCAACACATCAGGAATGCGCACACTGCCGTCTGCGTGTTGAAAATTTTCGAGAATTGCAGCAATGGTACGACCAATTGCGAACGCCGTGCCATTGACGGTGTGAACGAACGCCGTCGTGCCGCCTTGTCCTCCGTCTGTCGAAGGGCGGTACCGCGTGTTGAGTCGACGTGCCTGGAAGTCGGTACAGTTGCTTGTTGAATGCGTTTCACGGTAGCGATTCTGTGCAGGAAACCATGCCTCGATATCCCACTTTTTTGCCGCAGGCAAGCCAAGATCGCCACTCACAATGTTGAGGACATGATACGGCAACCCAAGTCCTTGCATGAGCTCTTCCTCGATGCCAAGAATCATTTCGTGTTCTTTCGCCGACTCTTCCGGCTTGCAGAAACTGAACATTTCGACTTTATCGAATTGGTGCATGCGAATAAAACCTTTTGTGTCCTTACCGTAGCTGCCTGCCTCGCGGCGATAGCACGGTGAAATACCAATGTAGCGAAGCGGTTCATCGAGCGCGATAATTTCGTCCATGTGCATAGGACCAATCGCTTGCTCGGACGTGCCAATGAGATACTGGTTATCTTTTGCAAGATGGTAAATCTCGTCGCTGCCACCATGCTCTAAATATCCCATCGCCCGCATCGCCTGTGCGGTGACCAGATGCGGAACGAACACGGGTACAAAGCCGTGCTTCGCCGCGACAGTCAACGCATATTGCGTAAGCGCAAGTTGCAGTAATGCTCCATCCCCAAGAATATATCCAAATCGTGCGCCGCTTGCTTTTGTCGCGCGTGCAAGGTCGACAATACCTAAGTGCTCTGCGAGCGTTGCGTGGTCCTTCACGTCAAAATCAAATGTAGGAACAGTACCCTCTTCGCGCAGCACCGAATTTTCTTCGTCGGATTTTCCGACGGTAACGTCGGCGAGTGGTGGATTCGGGATTTTGTAAAGCAGATCGGAAAGCTCCTCATCGAGCGGCGCGAATTCCTCTGCCAATTTTTCTGCCCGTGCATCAACATGCCGCATTTCTTCGATCATCGCAGTACGTTCCTCCTTGCTCGCGGTGGGAATACGTTTTGACACCTCATTTTTTTGCGCAGCGATCGCTTCAATTTCACCTTTGAGACTTCGCACTTTACGATCGAGTTCCACAATACGATCGACATCGAGCGTGACATTTTTTGCCGCAGCCGCTGTGCGGATAGCGTTTGGATTTTCGCGCAAAAGTTTGAGGTCGATCATACCATTAGGATGAGAGAAGACTTGAAGCGTTCGGGTTCGTGGCTTTTGATATACATGACGGGGACTTGTCTATTCAGTGTCATCCATACCTTGAGTGCGGCATCGAGTTCGCCTTGATCGTAGCCGATTGCAATCATATCTGGATGCACATCGTCGATGACGGAGAAATTTCCTGATGCGTCGCTTGCGACGATGTCATCAATAGTCGGCAGGAGTCGCAACGATCCCCTTCTCTCTTCGAATGTGTAACGTGGCTCATGACGCTTGAGTGAGCGTATTGCGTCGTCGGTTGCGAGTGCGACGATAAGTCTGTCGCCTAATGCACTTGCCTCGCCAAGAAAATGCGCATGGCCCTCGTGCAGTCCGTCAAACGCGCCGAATGCAAGAACCGTCGTCATACTTTTGGTCGAAGTGTTGGGAACAGAATGACTTCTTTGAGATTTGGTGCTTTCGTAAGGAATGCGACGAGTCGATCGATGCCGATGCCGACACCGCTTGTTGGTGGCATTGCATGCTCGAGCGCCGAGAGGAATTCCTCATCCATCCACTGCGCCTCTTCGCTTCCCTTTTCGCGGAGCATCTGCTGTTCATCAAGCCGCGCACGTTGGTCAACGGGATCGATAAGCTCGTGGTAATACGCATTGACAACCTCTGCACCTTCAACGACCAGCTGCACGCTCGCGCTTTTTGTTGCATCCTCACGCTTTGCCTTCGTAAGCGGCTTAAGCTCTATTGGATAGTCGAAAACCCAAGTCGGCGCGATAATTTTTTCGCGTGCAGTCGCTTTCCACAGCGCATCATAATACTCACCAATTCCATAGCAGCCCTCAAAGTCAACAGCGACTTTTGCCTTCTTTGTTGCCGCGATGATTTCTTTTGGCGTACGCACGGTATTGATGTCGACACCACATGCATCGAGAACTGCGTCGCGAAATGTGACACGGGGGAATGGTGGCGCAAAGGTATCTGTGGCCTCGCCGCCAACGACACGTGCTGCAGTTGCGATGAGTTCTTCAAGAAGGTGAACAAAAGTTTCGACGTCGGTGAACGCACTATAAAGCTCGAGCATCGTGAATTCAGGATTATGTGCGTAGTCGATGCCTTCGTTACGAAAGCATCGACCGATTTCAAAAATTTTTTCAAATCCGCCAACAACGAGACGTTTGAGGTAAAGTTCGGGAGCGACACGTAAATACAAATCCGCATCGAGTGCATTGTGGTGCGTCACAAATGGTCGCGCACTGGCACCACCCGGAATAGGCTGTAAAATTGGCGTTTCAACTTCAAGAAAACCGCGTTCATCGAGAAAATGTCTCATTGCCGCAACAATGCGAGAGCGAAGAATGAGGCGCTCGCGAACTTCAGGGTTAGCGATGAGATCAAGTTCGCGCTGGCGATAACGCGTTTCAACGTCGGAGAGGCCGTGCCACTTTTCGGGGAGTGGCGAGAGTGCTTTACTTGCGATGGTCGCCACCGTTGCGAGCACCGACTTTTCACCCTTCTTTGTAGTGAATGCCGTTCCTGTAAACGAGAAAAAATCTCCGACGTCTGCGTGATCGATAAAAATTTTATACCGCTCCTCACCGACCTCGTCCTCTTTCAGCACTACCTGCATCGTTCCCGAACCGTCCATGACGCGAATGAATGTGAGGCCGCCCATTTGGCGAAGCGCAAGAATACGCCCGACAACGGTGACGGACTGTGCACTCGCAGACAGTACGTCGAATTGCGAAAGCACGTCGGCGACGGTGTGCGTACGGTGTGTTTCGGATGGGTAAGGGTCGATTCCGAGTTTATTGAGCGAGGCGAGCCTGTCGCGTCGAACCTTTTCTTCACCTGAAAGCATAGAAAATCACTGAAACACTTCAGGAACAGTTTATCGCATTATTCGATAGCCGTCACTTCATACCCCATAACACCAGACGGAACATTAACGTCGACTTTGTCCCCCACCGATTTCCCAACAAATGCGGCACCGAGCGGCGAAACGTTGCTAATCTTCCCCTGCATCGGGTTTGCCTCGTTTTCGCCAACCATTTCGTATCGTTTTTCAACACCACCTGTTTTTACAGAGAACGTAGAGCCGAGGTTTATTGTTCCGCCTGCCTTGCTTTCAACAATTACCGCACTTGCAAGCATGTGCTGAATGTCGACGATACGCATTTCGTTCAGCCCTTGTTGATCCTTCGCATCGTGATACTCAAAATTTTCAGAAATATCGCCAAGCTCTTTTGCGTCACCAATTTTTATTGTTATCTGTGGTCGAATAACCTTAATACGATTCTGCAATTCATCTTTGAGCTGTTGCAAACCTTCGCGTGTAATGTAGGTGACAATTTCGTGTGCCATATTGTTTCGAACGAAATCCGCCCCGCATTGCGGGACGGTTTTATGTATCTGATAGTTTGACTATATCATGAGCGAAAGCCGTGTCAATGCGGATTCACGATCGTATTTGTACTCGGGATAGTCTGCTCTTCGCTGCGACCCGCCGGCCGCAGTCCGTACACAAGGCCTCGGCTTACGCCGGCCACGGACTGCGGGTCGGGTCTCACTCATCGCAAACTATCCCGAGTACAAATACGATATTCACTCCTGCGAAAAGTACCACGTCAAAATTTCACGGCTCACGGGAATGGCAAGCGCTTGGTTTCCGCCATTTTCTATGATGACGGAAATGACGAGCGTCGGATCATCGAATGGGGCGAAGCCCATGAACCATGAATGTGGCGGTGCGCTTTTCGACCATTGTGCAGTTCCCGTTTTCCCTGCAACAGGTACAGGAACCGACTGCATGGACGTTGCGCTGCCGTTTGTTACTGTCTGGCGCATGGCGTCCCTTACGACGGTGGTGACGTCGCTCGTGAGTATTATCGATGACTCGGCATCGTCGCCAAGAACAAGGTGCGGAGTGACGAGTGTGCCACCGTTGGCAAACACCGCTGTCGCTCGCGCAATCTGCACCGGCGTCACCAAAAAATCACCTTGACCGATAGATACGTTATACGTGTCGCCAATATACCACGGCTCGCCCTTTTCCGCTTCCTTCGCTTCCTTGCTCGGCAAAAAACCGTCGGCCTCGCCAGGAATATCAAGCCCACTTGGCGTACCGAATCCAAACGTCTTTGCCCACGACATTAGCCTGTCGATGCCGAGCCCCTGAAACGTGTCGTACCCACCGCCGATGGTGTAAAAAAATGTATTCACCGAGTCGGCAATCGCATGGTAGACATTGGTGACGCCATGACCGCCCGGTCGCCAATCAGGAAAAAATCGGTTGCCAATTTGCAACCCACCCGTTGATAAGAACGATGTCGACGGCGTAATTATTCCCTCCGACAACGCCGCGGCTGCGTACACAGGTTTTATGGTTGAACCAGATGGATATTTTCCCGCATACGCCCGTGGAAAGAGCGGATCGTTCGGGTCTTCGAGCAACGCCTTGTACGCATCCTCACTTATCCCTGCGGCAAATAAATTTGCATCGTAACCAGGCCACGAAACGAGCGCACGAATTTCGCCGTTCCGTGGATCCATCGCCACAACGGCCGCTCGCGATGCTTCCGTTCCTCTTAACCGACCCGCAAGCACAAATTCGACGTACGCCTGCAGTCGCGCATCTATGCTGAGCGTCAACTGCTCACCGTTTACGGGACTTTCCTTTGCAATCGTTCGCAAATAACGGCCGAGAGAGTCGACCTCAATAATTTCTTTTCCGTACGTTCCTCGTAGCAACGATTCATACTCTGCTTCGATCCCCTGTTTGCCAATGCGTTCGTATGGCATGTAGCCATTTTTTTTCTCACGGGCGTATTCGTCGACGTTAATAACCCCCGTGTAACCAAGTACATGTGAAAGCGAAGGAATATTATTTGAAACATATGCACGTCGTTCGTGCAGCACAAGGTCGACCCCCTGGAGCGTATTGTCGATAACGGCAAACGCGAGCGCACGTTCGTACGGCACGTCGATAAGAAGTGCGACGTCTCCTGTCGCTTTTGCGTCGTTCACCATCTGCACAAACATCGTTGTGTCACCACCTGTTATTCGTGCCGCGGTCGTGAGAACAGCTTCCCGTTCAAGGCTTCCCTCTGGCAATTCGGCAATACGAGCAACGAGCGTAAACGACGGCGTATTGTGCGCGAGCACGACGCTATGCATATCAGTAATGACACCGCGCTGTGCGGGAAGAATGTGCGTTCGCGTGCGATTTGCATCGGCAAGCAAACGAAAAGAGTTGCCGTGCACAACTTGTAGCCAACCTGCACGGAGAAAAAAGAGACCCACGATAAAAAAGAGAAATATTGCACTCCATCGCAAACGCGACCGCGAAACAACATTGCCAACGAACGAGCGATTTGGTTGCTCAGCAGCACGCGGACGTCGACTCACGATCTCATACAACGCCGATTCGTCGCGGTGTGTGTACACCGCGCCAAGTTCATCGTGCGGCATGAGGCCAAACGGATTATCGTGCGCCTGCTGCGACATAAAAAATTCGTTCAAACCACCTGCGTAATGCAACGGAAAGGATGAATCCTGCGTACAGTCCTACCAAGAGGAGGATAAACGTAGATTGCGCCTCGTGTGCGCTGAGTCGTACGACATCGTCGCGTCCGAAGAACAACGTCACCGCATTGCCGAGCCATGACGTCGCAATAAACACCCCGCCAACAATAGTGCCAAGCCCTAGCAGTGCATATACTGATCGCTTTGCAAACGTGCGCGCGGCAAAAAACGCGCCAACGATCGCCGCAGCAATGTACGACATGGTGTGCAAAGGCATGTTGTCGCCGTGAAGAAACAGCACGCCCGACAGCAAAAGCCATACAACGCCGTGCGCAATACTCACGCGGTGCAACACGATGACGCCGAGAATGAGCATGAGCGGCGTATACGCAAAAGGAGCAGGCAACGACGGAATAAGTGTGACCGCCAAAATGCTGCTGCATACAAATCCGAGCGCAAGCCAAATCCCTTCCATATACTAATTTCGTACAACAAGAACATTCGTCCATTCGCGCGCATCAAATAGCGGTTCAACGAGCGCATCAAGAAACGGTGCAGTGTCTTGGCGACTGACGCTCGTCACGATGCCGACAACAATATTCGGCGGTAACGCACCGTCGAGCCCCGACGTCGCGACAACGCTCCCAACATCGATTGTGGTGTCCTCGGGAATATACGCCATGTGCAGCACAGAACCCTCCTGCCCTTCCACAAGCCCAATCGTTCGTGTACGCCCAAGAATCGTTGCGGGAATTTTACTTTGTGCGTTGTGGGTGATGCGTATTGTTGATGTAATCGTATTCGCAGTGGCAACAACGCCGAAGAGTTGGCCATCGCCGACAACGACCGCACTACCCACTACGATGCCATCGCTTGTGCCTTTGTCGATCACCACAAGCCCCGCCTCGGGGAGCGAACGCTCAATAATTCGTGCGGCAATCATGGGATGTGCCGCAATTCTCGTGTAGCCGAGCAGAGCCTCGAGTTCGTCGACATTACGCAATTCTTGTCGCAACAGTGCGTCCTGTGCGGTGACCATTCGCACTTCATTCGTGCATATATCAAGTTGAGCAGTAAGAGAATCTTCGCTTGTGGTCGCGCGTGCGATGACGCTTCCGACCGCCGTTCCTGCGACAAGGACGATGTGCTCACCGTACGCAAACACGCGGCTAACCGGCGGCACCGCACGGAGGAGTGCGTACAGAACGACTACACCAAAAAATATTGCCGCAGAGCGGAGTCGCTTATCAATTCGTGATGTGCGAAAAAATCTTTTCATGTCCGAGCGTTATCGTGATGAAGAATCTGAACCTGTTGACGGCAATGCAATGTCGCGAAGAAGCACGTCGTTGACGAGTAACGTTCCTAACCCGCGCACCGTTGCGGTTGTGGGGTCTTCGGCGACACGCACGGGAATATCCGCTTCTTTTGCAATGCTGCGATCAAGCCCGCGCAACAATGCACCGCCGCCCGTCAACACAATGCCGCGCTCATAAATATCGGCGACAAGTTCTGGCGGCGTCACTTCTATTGTTGCTTTGATATTATCGATAAGTCCGCGCACGGATTTGTACATGGCTTCGCGCACCTGCCCCTCGTTCACAAGCACTTGTCGTGGCAAACCTGTCACGAGGTCGCGACCGCGCATTTCCATCTCGAGCCGATCGCCCGTATCTGTCGTGCTCCCAATGCGCCACTTCACGGTTTCGGCAACACGTTCGCCGATGAGCAGGTTAAATACGTCTCGCGCATATTGCATGATATTTTTTGTCATTTCATCGCCCGCGACCGTAAGCGACTTCCATGTGACAATGCCACCGAGGCTAATAACCGCAATTTCGACAGTGCCACCTCCAACGTCGACAAGCATATTGCCGATAGACTCTTCAACGGGAAGGCCTGCACCAATTGCTGCAGCAAGAGGTGCTTCAACAAGCGACACTTCCCGAGCACCTGCACCAATCGCTGCGTCCTCGACCGCCTTACGTTCGACCTCGGTAATTTCGAGCGGCACGCCCATAACAATGCGCGGTCGCGGCACGATTGCAAATCCGCTATCCTCGTGAATAGCGTCAACGAAATACTTTAACATTTTTTCTGTTACCTCAAAGTCGGAAATAACACCTTTTGTGAGTGGCCGTGTCGTCGTAATATGCGGAGGCGTTTTACCCACCATGTCTTTTGCACTGTGTCCCACAGCAAGAATTTGGTTTGTGCGTGTGTTGACCGCAACAAACGAAGGCTCGTGCATGACGAGGCCCTTTTCCTTCACAAACAAGCGCGTATTCGACGTACCGAGGTCGATAGCAATGTCGCGAGAAAAACGTCCAAAAAAACGGTTCAGCATAGGCGGGTATTGGGACTTCATCTTACCCAATCACGCGCTCTCTCGCTACCAAGGTTATGCACCGCGTGAAGACTATGCGAACATCAGCCATTTTTTCGCATGACAAAGAAAAATTCCACAAGAGTGACAAGTGCGACGAGCAGCAGCGTCGTCCAAATTCGTAAATAGCCGTGCGACGAGAGAAGCAGCGCGACGAGAACAAGGATAGCGAGAAATGCGCCTTGGCGAAGCGAGCGTGCGACCGCATCACCGACGTCTTCGGTTTTGTTGCGGGCGACACGGTAAAGCGTTCCAAGAATTGTGAAGAGTCCAACACATGCAGCACCGAGCGTGATGTACAGCGCAAGAAATGCAAAACCGCTCGCCGTGATTGGATCGATCGCAACAATCACAATAATTGCCGCAGCAATCGCCGCAACCGTGCCGAACGTCAACGCAAGCAAATACTGTCGCAGTGTCATAGTACTTGTTACTCGTCTACTTGTTACTCGTTACTCCCCCATCATACCACTCATGGGGTGCGATACGGACAACGATATGTGCAAAAGTGTGACTCGGAAACACACCTTCAAGTTCAGCTTTGAGTGACGGCAGAAGATGCGCCGTATCGAACGACGCTGCCGCATGCTTGCACGCCAAAACCAATTCGTCGTTTTTGTACACAACAGCACGTACGTCTTCCGCCAATGGTCCAACCGCCAGCACCATCAAAATTTCATTCGCCTTTGCAACCACAACCGTCGCGGTCACCTGCTTTTTAATGCCATGACGATGCAATGCGCCCTGTAGGAGATGTGCGAGAGTTTGCATATTACGCAGCTGAGTGTTCACAAATAGTGTTGAAGTCGCACCATGTGCAGTGGAAGCCGGGAGTTGGCAAAAAATCACTCGACTGAATTTTCGTCATGAAGTCGAGAATATCGTTGGTGAGACGGTCTTTGTCATCCTCATTGGGTTCGAAGCTTACTGTTGTCCCGGACTCTAAATAATAATACGATAATTTTTTTACGACCACCGACTGTGGAAAACACTGTTCAACGGCCATTGCGTATAAGACGAGCTGACGACGGTCATCCCACGAAAGTTTTTCGTCTTTTGCCTCACCAGTTTTGTAGTCGATGATTTCCAGTCCCCCGTTGATAGCATCAATACGGTCAATACGCCCCTTCACACATACGTCATGAAGTTTCAGTGTAAAACCTTTTTCCAGATACGCAGGCTGCGGCTTCTCTGCAATGAGTTTTTTGTGAAATGCGCGCATTGCTTCCCTCCCCCGCTCGCGATACTCATTTTTTGTTACCTCGTCGGGGTACCATTCATCGATCCAGCATTCGTCGAGCATGGAAAGCAAGTCGTTTACAGGAGGAATTTGGGTGTAGGCTGTAGGCTGTAACAGGTGTTCCATGAATCGCTGGAGCGCATTGTGCATCGACTTTCCGAAACTCATTTGATAGCGACCAAAAACCGGGACGTGTAGAATGTGCGCGTATTTGTACTGCAATGGACACTTCGCAAACGCGGTGATTTGCGTGAAGCTAAGTTTTTCAGGTAGAGGGTGAGCCTGTTGCGTATTATTTTTTGTTTGCACATTGCCTGCGCTCTGCACCAGATCCTTAAGGTCTGAAGTCTTTCGTCCGGAATCTGGAGTCTCAAATCCTATTTCCCGAAGAAACCGCGATGGTTTTTTCTTTCGTGTGCCACCGTAATCGTCCGCGGAGAGTAGGAACAACCCCTCTTTCGCGCGCGTCATTGCAACGTAAAACAGCCGCCGCTCTTCGCGATGGTGCTCGTCTGATGTCCACTCAGAATCCTTCATAAGTCCTGGCGGAAACGTGAGTCCTGCACCGCGGGACTGTGACGGGAATCGCTGCTCAACAAGATTTGCGACAAACACATATTTGAACTCGAGCCCCTTTGCGCCGTGAACGGTCATAATACTCACAACGTCTGGGCCGTCCTCAACGTCTTGCGGCAACGAACCACTCTCCCCTGCCGCACGTTCGTGCTCGAATTCCTGCAGAAACGAATGAAGCGTACGGTCGGTATTCGCATCCGAAAACCTTCGAAGACGGTTCAAAAACGACTGAAGTAATTCGAATTCGCGACGCTGTTCGCGTTCAGGAAGACGTTGCACGTCGGTAAGGAGACCTGTCTGCTTTACGATGTCTACGAAAAGTTCTTGTACGGGAATACGTTTTGCCTTTGTACGAAGATCGTCGATAAGGAGGAGAATTTCGTGCACGCATTTTTTGCCCTCCATACTCACGTCATGCAACAATGCTGCTGCTGAGAGCGCATCGTTCCATGTGAGTCCAGCTTTTTTTGCGTGATGCGCGATAGCGGCGACGTCGCGTTCCGACAACCCAAGACGCGGATGGCTCACGATGCGGTAGAACGATGTGCTTTCGTGCGGCTCGTCGATTGCACGCATATATGCGAGGCAGTCGACGATAATCGGTTTGGTGTAGAGGCCGGACAGCGCGAGAAATCGGTACGGTATGTCGGCGCGTTCGAGGTCGCGCAGAAACGGGTCGGCGCTGCCGTTCGCACGCACAAGAAGCGCGATGTCGCTCCATGCACAACCGTCGTTTTTGAGTGCGAGCATTGTGTCGGTTGCGCTCCGCACTTCGTCCTCAAGCGTCGCGGCGTGCATGTGGCGCACAAACCCATCGCCTCCCGTTGCGGCGCGCAGTCGCTTATCTAGCTGTTCGGTCGCCTCAAGTCGGTGAGGATTATTTTGTTGAATGAGCGTATACGCCTTGTCGAGAATCTCACGGCCACTCCGATAGTTATGCACGAGCACAATTTTCGCCGTGTCAGGATAGTCCTCGCGGAAACGAAAAATGTTTGCAAGCGCTGCGCCGCGAAAACGGTAAATGGCTTGGTCGTCGTCACCGACAATGGTGATGTTACGATTTTTGGACACGAGAAGTTTGACAAGCTCGTACTGCGCGGTGTTTGTGTCTTGAAACTCGTCGACAACAACATAGCGGAAACGGTCGGTGTATTCCTTGAGAACATTTGGTCGATTGCGAAAAAGCTCGAGTGTGTAGGAAATAAGGTCGCCAAAGTCGAGCGCGTTGTTATCGAGCAACACCTGTTGATATGTGCGATATGCATTCGCGAGTTCACGCCATTTTTTACGCTCAAGTGCATTTTCATCAGTCGTGTCAGCTCCGTGCACAAGCGGATCAGCATCCATGTTGTTCGCCTCGCGCTTCGTCACCGCAGCATCGTAATCATCAGGCGTAATACCTTCGTCTTTCGCCCGTGAAAAATGCCCGAGCATCGTTTCGATAAATTTCGTGGGGTTGCCGCGCGGTTTGTAATAGTCGAGCGAAAACTTGTCGAGGTTGCGCCTCACAAGCATCCACGCGTCAACGTCGTTCAACAACGTAAATCCATGCGGCAGCCCGATGTCGAGACCGTGACTGCGAAGCACGCGCTCGCAAAAACCGTGGAACGTCGAAATCCACAAGTCGAGATAACCAATTGGAAGAAGTTTGTCGACGCGCTCTTCCATTTCGCCTGCGGCTTTGTCCGTAAACGTTAGCGCAAGAATTTCATCCTGCTTCGCCTTGCCACCTTCGATCAGCCATGCAATGCGCTTCGTAATGACCGTCGTCTTCCCCGTTCCCGCACCTGCGACAATCATGAGCGGGCCGTCGCCATGCGTCACCGCCGCACGTTGTTCGTCGTTCAGCCCATCGAGAAGGTTTTCCATAGCACAGACCATTGTAGCTGGCGGCGGTCGCGTTGACAAAACAAGATGTTTTGTGTACCATTTTGTCGCTTCACGGAGTAAGCATGAATAAGTCTCGTGTCCGCTTTCCTGGTTTTGTCGCGCGTGCCGTCACGCATTTCAGGGTAAAAAATGATGTACGGAAAGAGCTTCTGCTGGCAGAAAACCGCGATTTGCGCGATGCGTACCGTTACCATCGCCACCTCGAGGCGGGTCACATGAAGGACCTTCTCGAACTCGTATCGAACGGTACTGTCTCGCTGCGCAAGCCCATCGTGCCGATCCTCATCAGTGCGTCAAGGGACGCACGGCAATCGCGCCGAGCAATCGAACAAGCAGTGCTCGTCCGTCGCCAACGCCGCCTCGTCGGCCTGTAGCCAAACCGTAAGCCCCGCCGTTGTCATCACGACACCGCGCGGGGCTTCTGCTATTCACTTTTCGTGAAATCAACACTCGGCACTGACAGTGCCGAGTGTTGATTTATTGCGCGTTTTGGGAGTGTTTGATTGTTTGGCGGCCGCGTTTATGTTTGAGGGCGACGTGGTAACGGGCGAGTTCACGCGCAAGGTGCGCGGCAGCATCGGTGAACCCGACGTCGGCGCGATTGCGCGCATTTTCAAGGGAGACCTCAGCGCGTTTTTTTGCCTCCTCGATCACCGCAAGCTCAAGCTCCTCCGAACGCTCTGCCGTTTGTGCGAGCACAACTATTTCATTCCCCGCCTTCACCTCGAGCAGTCCCGTCGACGCCGCAAGCAGCACTTCTTCGCCCTTCATCATCACGCGCATTTCACCCGCCTTGAGCAGTGTCGCGAGCGGAATGTGATTTGGCAAAATGGTAATCTCGCCGTTCTCTGTCATCGCCGTCACCGAATCAACCGTGCCCTCAAACACGATGCGTTCTGGAGTGACGATTTTGAGATTCAGATTCGACATACCCACATATAAGAGGTTACAGGGTGGTTCGCGATCGAGCGAGACCCGACCCGTCAGTCCATGGCCGAGTAACGCCGAGGCCCTGCTGTATGAACTGCGGCTAGGAGGGTCGCAGCGAGGAGCGGACTACCCTGTAACCTCGTCAATACTTCCCTTCATATAGAACGCCTGTTCGGGCATGTCGTCGTGCATACCGTCGAGGATTTCTTTGAAACCGCGCACGGTATCCTTGAGCGATACATATTTTCCTGGGGCGCCCGTAAATTGTTCGGCGACGTTAAACGGTTGCGACAAAAACTTTTGCATTTTTCGCGCGCGCGCAACAGTGCGCTTATCGTCGTCGGAAAGTTCATCCATGCCAAGAATCGCAATGATGTCCTGCAAGTCCTTGTAACGCTGCAACACTTTTTGGACGCCGCGCGCTACGTCATAATGCTCTTGACCTACGATGTTCGGGTCGAGAATAGTCGACGACGAATCGAGCGGATCAACCGCAGGATAAATTGCGAGCTCCGCAAGCGCACGACTCAATACCACCGTCGAGTCCAAATGGCCGAACGTCGTTGCAGGCGCAGGGTCGGTCAAGTCGTCGGCAGGGACATACACAGCTTGAATGGACGTAATAGAGCCTTTATTTGTCGACGTAATACGCTCCTGCAAACCACCCATTTCGGTTGCAAGATTTGGTTGGTAGCCGACGGCCGACGGAATGCGACCGAGAAGCGACGACACCTCGCTGCCCGCCTGCGTGAAGCGGAAAATGTTGTCGATAAACATGAGCACGTCACGGCCTTCGTCGTCGCGGAAGTACTCGGCCATCGTGAGCCCTGTCAACGCAACGCGTGCACGCGCTCCGGGTGGTTCGTTCATTTGCCCAAACACTAAACACGTTTTATCGAGCACGCCCGAGCTTTTCATTTCTTCGTACAAGTCATTTCCTTCGCGTGTTCGTTCACCCACACCTGCAAACACCGAGTAGCCGCCATGTTCTTTTGCAATGTTGTGAATAAGTTCTTGAATGAGAACGGTCTTTCCTACACCTGCGCCGCCAAACAAGCCCGTTTTTCCGCCACGGAGAATCGGACACACGAGGTCGATAACCTTAATGCCTGTTTCAAACACCTCGGCTTCCGATGATTGTTCAGTAAACGCTGGCGCCGTGCGGTGAATCGGGTCGAAGCGTTTTGCCGCAACGTCACCCAAGCCATCGATGGCGTTGCCTGTGACGTCAAACATGCGACCAAGTGTTGCTTCGCCCACAGGAACGCTGATCGGTTTTTCCGTCGTTGTCACCGTAAGTCCACGCTCCAACCCGTCGGTCGAGTGCATGGAAATAGTGCGCACGAGTCCTGCGCCAAGATGCTGAACGACTTCAAGCACGACAGGCGTTCCTTCGCGACGCACCTCAAGTGCAGACGTAATGCTCGGCATCTCGCCATCAAAGCGCACGTCGATGACTGCGCCGATAATTTGTGCAATGGTACCTTTCATATTTATTTGCTAATTGCCGCTGTACCGCTTACGAGCTCCGCAATCTCTTGTGTGATCGCCGCTTGTCGCGCTTGGTTGTAAGTAAATGTGAGGTCGTCGAGCATTTCCGTCGCGCTTTCCGTCGCATTTCGCATCGCCATCATGCGCGCCGCATGTTCGCTTGCCGCCGCTTCGAGTAGCGCGTGAAAAATCTTCGTCTCAATAATGCCCGGCAACACTCTGTCGAGCACGTCCCTCGCATTTGGTTCAAATGTGTAGTTTGTACCTTCCTCATTTTTCTTATCTTCTCTTGGCACAAGAGGGATGAGGAGTGAAATCTTTGGCGTTTGTGTCATGCCTGAAATGAAATCCGTGTAACCAAGATACACACCTTTGTGTTGACCCTTTGCGAACGTGTCGACGAGTAGGCGTATGATCGGCAACATGTCTTTGAGCTGTGGTTGGTTCGTGAGGCCGTGGAACGAAGCAAGAATCGTCGCTCCCGACTTTGCAATCGACTCTGCGCGACGCCCCACAGCGATAATGTCGACGTTCGCTGCCCCATGCTCCGCAACAAACGTGACCGCTTTTCGCATCATGTTGACGTTGTATCCGCCGGCAAGACCACGATCGGATGCATAAAGAACGAGTAGCGTTCGCGCTGCATTTTTTGGTGCGACCATGAGCGGGTGCGCGACGTCGACCGCCTGGCGCATGATTGCCCGCACCGTTTGCCACGCCAAATTTGCGTATGGACGCGTTTTCGCAACCGCACTCGTCGCCCTCCGCATTTTTGCGGCAGCAACAAGCTCCATCGCCTTCGTAATTTTGCGCGTATTACGAACCGACTTAATGCGGCGTTGAATTGTTTTTTTGTTTACTGCCATAGTCGGACTTGCCGGTTGGAGAACTTGTAGAAGATGGAGAAATGTAAATTCCGACCTGTTACTACTTCACAAAAATACTGAGAAAGTTTGTGAGGTGTGTTTCGAGTTCTGTTTTTGTTTCCGCGGTGACGTCTTTCGACGACTCTATCGCCTTCAGCGTCTTTTCGCCTGTCGAACGCATGTACGCCAATACCTCGTCCTCAAAACGTAACACATCCGTCACGGCAATGCCGTCGAGATAGCCGTTGTTCAAGGCAAAGATAACAACCGCTTGTTCGAAAAATGGCAACGGAGAATATTGCTTCTGTTTCATGAGTTCCATTGCACGACGTCCGCGTTCGATTTGCTTTTTCGTCGCGTCGTCAAGGTCGGTTGCAAATTGTGCGAACGCCTCAAGCTCACGATACTGGGCAAGATCCACCTTGAGTGTCTTCGCGACGTTCTTCATTGCCTTTGTTTGCGCGGCGCTCCCGACACGCGACACCGAAAGCCCAACGTTGAGTGCGGGGCGCTGACCGCGATAGAATAAATCACTTTCAAGATAAATTTGACCGTCGGTAATCGAAATAACGTTTGTCGGAATGTACGCTGCAACGTCACCACCCTGCGTTTCAATAATCGGTAGCGCAGTAATGCTTCCGCCGCCATGTTCTTCGTTGACGCGCGCCGAACGTTCAAGCAAACGAGAGTGCAAATAGAACACGTCGCCTGGGTACGCTTCACGTCCCGGAGGTCGGCGGAGTAACAGCGAAATTTCGCGATACGCCCACGCGTGTTTCGAAAGATCGTCGAATACGATAAGCACGTCCTCGCCCTTTGCCATGAAATATTCTGCAATCGCACAGCCTGCATACGGCGCAACGTACAACATGGACGCAGGGTCGCTTGCTCCGGCCAACACAATCGTCGTGTATTCCATTGCGCCCGCTTTTTCGAGCCGCGCCTTGATGCTTGCAACCTTCGACGCCTTTTGACCGATGGCGACATACACACATTTAACGCCCAAACCTTTTTGGTTGAGAATCGTGTCAATCGCAATCGCAGTTTTTCCTGTTTGACGGTCACCAATAATAAGTTCGCGCTGGCCACGGCCAATCGGGATAAGCGCGTCGATCGCCTTGATGCCCGTTTGGAGCGGCACGCTCACTGATTTACGCGTCATCACACCTGGTGCAACTTTTTCGATAGGCATTTGTGTTGTGGCGGTAAGCGCGGCACGGCCGTCAACAGGGTTGCCGAGTGCGTCAACAACACGGCCGACAATATCGTCACTCACCGCGATAGAAAGAATGCGCCCTGTTGCACGCACGGTGTCGCCCTCCTTAATCGTCGACGTGAGCCCGAGAATAATTGCACCAACCTGCTCCTCCTCGAGGTTAAGTGCAATGCCCATGACGCCGTTGAAGTCGAGCATTTCCTGCGCCTTCACGTTTTGCAACCCTTCGACACGTGCAACGCCATCTGCAACCGCAAGCACGCTGCCGACGTTTTCGACATGCGCCTCAGCTTTGAATGCGGAGATCTGCTCACGCAACGCCGTAATAATATCTGCTTTTTTTGTCATAGTTCCCTATTAAACTTCTGTGTACATCGCTGCCTTCAGTCGCATGAGCGCTCCCGTCAACGAACCATCAATGCGTGTGTTGTCGATGCGCACGACTGCTCCGCCGATAAGTCGGTCGTCGACCATCTCGGTCACGTCTGCACCGTGTGCATGTTCCACAATTGCGTCACGCACCTTTTTGGAGAGCGCATGTGCGCTGACAACGGTGACGTTCGACGCTCCGTATGTTTTTGCCCACGCATAGTTCATTGCACGTTCCAGTTCGCGCCACCTGCCAAGCGCCTGCTCTTCATGCAAAAGCTGAACGACTTCCTTTATGATCGCTGTTGTTTGCGTCACAGTTTTTCCGTCCGTCATGGCGACAATGGCAGTCCCAAGTTTTTTAATATCAAGGCGCATAGCGTTACGTCATTTTGCGTACGACTTCTTCCGCAAGCGATTGTGACTTTTTCTCGTCAACGCCATTGTGCACAATGCGCGCCGCGGCTTTCATTGCAATGTCGACGATGTCCTTGCGCACCTCGCGCAACATTGCCTCACGCTCCACGACAAGCTGCTGTTTACTTTTTTCGACAACACGTTCGACTTCACGCTTTGCAGCGTCAACCATTTCTGTTTTGCGCGTATCAGAAAGTTGAACGGCCTGCACCACAATTTCCTGTGCCTCTTTACGCGCCGTCGCAAGCACGTCACGTCGTTCGTTTTCCAAATCGGCAACACGCTTTTCGATTGCATCGGCGTCATTCACGCTCTTTGCGATTTTCGCCTCGCGTTCTTCGAGCATGCGGATAATTGGCTTATACGCAAAACGCCACAGCACAAAAAGCACCAAAAGAAAGTTCACGAGCTGTGCGGCAAACAAATCACCGCGCAACCCAAAAGTTCCCGCAACGGCACCAATGCCACCTTCGTGCTGTGTTTCTGCTGTTGACTCTTCAGTTTGCGACATAACTTTCTACAACTTCTACAATTTTTACCTATCTCCCAATCCCTACAACGTAAACGCAATAATCAATGCGTAAATTGCGATGGCTTCCGCAAACGCCATACCGAGCAACATGGGAACGAAAATCTTTCCTGCCGCCTCGGGGTTACGGCCAATACCTTGCATGGCAGCAAAACCAATAAGACCGATACCAAGCGCAGGGCCAAGACCGCCGACGCCGATCGCGATTGCTTTTGCGAGAAGTTGCATTGCTTCTGGTGACATAGAAAAGTTATTAAAGATGAAAGTGACAGGCTGAAAGTCGAACATTTTGTTCGGCGTTCGGACTATGACTCTCACGCATGCGCGAGTTCGGCGTCGTGATGTTCGTCCTCTTCATGGCCGTGGGAAGACGTTGCGACAGTAAGATACACGAGAACAAGCATTGCGAACACTGTTGCCTGAATAACGCCCACAAGAATTTCAAGGAACATGAACGGGATTGGCAGTACATATGCAACAAGACTCATCATAACGCCAATGAGAATTTCGCCCGCAAAGACGTTCCCAAAAAGTCGGAGAGACAAGGAAAGTGTTTTTGC
>CALRHD010000007.1 GCA_943359325.1 Candidatus Uhrbacteria bacterium
AACGTGCGGTGCTATCGTGATAAAAGCGGCACGTGGAAAATGCTACTCGTTGATGCGCGTACTGCACCGAATGTGTATGGCATTGCACAGGAAGCATTGCGCGCGTTTTCGCTTGGACATGCGGTCAGTAGTGGCGAACAATCCGCATTGATAAATGTGCTGAGTTATGTTCGATATATGAATGCCGCAGCAGGAACGCTTGGCATGACAGAGCGTTTACATTTGTCGCCAACGCCGATCGCGCGGATGAGTCCCGCTATACTCCGTCTTTTGCATACAATGATTTCCGAAGGCACTCCACAACAAAAAACATAGAATATTTTCAGTTGGCCGATTTTGGGCTTGCATCATCGCAAACTTGCTCGACGTATTGCGACATACGCCTCGCAAGCTTTACTCGCTGCGCACCCAAACTCGACTCAACTGAAAAAATTCTATATAACATCCACACATATGCGCATTACAGAAATTCTCGCGACGTACCTCGACATGACGGACGCGATTCGTGATTATGTGGAAAAGAAAGTAGGCTCGCTCGAAAAATTGTGCGAGCACTATTCGCCGTGCGACGTACGGGTGGAAGTGGGAAAGACAGGGGAGCACCACCAAAAAGGAAAAATTTGGCGAGCGGAAATGCAGATGACGATTCCGGGAGCGTCACTGCGTGCCGAAAGTATCGAAGAAGATTTGTATGCAGCGATTGATTCCGCAAAAGATGATTTGAGGCGCCAGCTCGTTGCACATAAAGAAAAGTTACAAAGTCATTAATATGTTTGATGACGTGAAACATGCACATCTCGTCGGCGCGGGTGGCATCGGCATCTCCGCCGTCGGCAAATGGTTGTTGTCGCAAGGCGTCGTGGTGAGTGGTTCCGACGCGGTGCAGTCGTCAATAACAGATGACCTCGCTAAATGTGGAGCAGCGATTGTTATTGGACATGATGCAGCAAACATTCCCCGTGATTGCGACCTTGTTGTTTACACCGAAGCGGCGGGGGAGGAGAACGTCGAACGTATAGAAGCGTCGAGGCGTGGTATTCGTCAGCTTGGGCATTTTGGTTTTCTCGGAGAACTGTCGAAAGGCATGCGCACGATTTGTATTACGGGCACGCACGGCAAGTCGACGACGACCGCGATGACAGGAAAAATTTTTGAAGCCTCGGGGCTGGACCCCACAGTGTTCGTGGGTTCGCTTGTGCCCGGATGGGAACTTGGCAACCTTCGTGTTGGGAAGAGCGACATACTTATCATCGAGGGCGATGAGTACAAGCGAAAAATGTTGCAGCTGCACCCTGAAACAACACTCATTACAAACATCGAGCTCGACCACGCGGACATATACAAAGATCTTGATGACGTTATCGCAGCGTTCCAGCAGCTTGTTGACAAGACGACGGGCATGACATTCGTGAATGCCGACGACGTAAATTCGCAGCACCTTCTTGGTGAACGTGTCGCGTTGTATTCACGATCTGATGTTCGTGGTTCCGTCGGCGTGCCAGGTGACTTCAATCGTGCAAATGCTGCAGCTGCTCGGGTTGCCACACAGGCATACGGTATTGCGGACGACATTATTGCAAAATCTCTTGCAGCATTCTCCGGCATCTGGCGCCGCTTCGAGCGCGTCGGCGTCTTGAAATGGGGTCAGGTCTGGAATCGGGAATCTGCTGAAGTGATTTCAGATTATGCCCACCACCCGACAGCAATAAAAGCAACTCTCGCCGCAGCAAAAGAATTTTTCCCCGGTCGGCGCATCGTGCTTTGTTTTCAGCCACATCAGCACAATCGTACAAAAGAATTGTTCGACGACTTCGTGACGGCGTTTGGTGATGCCGACGTTTTGGTGCTTGCAGAAATTTACGGTGTGAAAGGTCGGACGGAAGATAACGCGATTTCGAGTAGCGATCTTTTGCGCGCACTACATCGCGACAATGTGACATACGCTAAAACGCTCAATGACGCTGAAACGCAACTTCGCGGTGTTGTAAAGGACGGTGACGTCATTATTGTTATGGGTGCGGGTGATATTGACGACGTCGCTCGCCGCCTTGTCGACTAGTTGCCACTTTGCTCCATTTGAGGCACACTCGTGCCGTATTCTTGATGCAGCGTTATGTCTTTTTTGACGAAGATTTTTGGCGACCCCAACGCAAAGCTCATAAAAGAAATTCGTATACAAGCTGACGCAATGACGGCGCTCGAGTCAACCATCGCTCCCTTTTCGGACGACGAACTGCGTGCAAAAACGCTCGAGTTCAAAAAACGGCTTGCGGACGGTGAAGCCATCGACGACATCGCGAACGAAGCATTTGCGGTGGTGCGTGAAGCGGCGAAGCGCAGTCTTGGCCAGCGTCACTACGACGTCCAGCTTATGGGCGGTATTGCACTTCACCGTGGAATGATTGCGGAAATGCGAACAGGTGAAGGGAAGACACTGACGTCAACCGCACCTGTGTATCTCAACGCGCTCCTCGGGAACGGCGTGCACGTCGTCACTGTGAACGACTATCTTGCAAAACGCGACGCGGCATGGATGGGTCGTGTGTTTGCGTTTTTAGGCTTGCAGGTTGGGTGTATTCAGCATGAAGGGGGATATATTTTCGATACGACATTTACTGTACCAGAGGACTCTACACTTCAGGCGACAGACTCTAGCGCAAATGCATTCAAAGTGCAGACGGATTTTTTGAGACCTGCTGGTCGGCGAGATGCGTACATGGCCGACATCACGTACGGCACGAACAACGAATTCGGTTTCGACTATCTTCGTGATAATATGGCGCAAGACGCCGCACACATGGTCCAGCGCGAATTGCACTATGCAATTGTCGACGAGGTCGACAGCATTTTGGTCGACGAGGCACGAACGCCGCTTATTATTAGCGCACCTGCACAAGAATCGGCGGATACATATTACCGATTTGCCGACGTTGTGCGTGGCCTTCAAATAAACGATGACTATAATTTGGACGAAAAAATGCGCACGTCAACGTACACCGAAGCGGGTTTGCAAAAAATTGAGCGCGCACTGAACGTGGAAAATTTGTATGAAAGCGGGCTCGAGAATGTGCATCATGCCGATCAAGCATTGCGTGCGCACAGCTTGTTTTTGAAAGACCGCGACTACATTGTGCGTGACGGTGAAGTGCTTATTGTCGACGAGTTCACAGGGCGCATTATGGAAGGTCGTCGGTATAGCGAAGGGCTGCACCAAGCGATTGAAGCAAAAGAGGGTGTGAAAATTCAGCGTGAAAGTCGAACGCTTGCGACAATTACGTACCAAAATTATTTCCGACTCTACAAAAAGCTCGGCGGCATGACGGGAACGGCGGCTACCGAGGCGGAAGAGTTTGAAAAAACATATGGGCTTGAAGTGCTACAAATTCCAACGAACAAAACAAATGGGCGTGTCGACCTGACCGATCGCATCTATAAATCCGAGCAAGGAAAATGGTTGGCGGTCGTGCGCGAGGTGAAGGAGCGGCACGAGAAGGGTCAACCCGTCTTGGTTGGAACGGTTTCCGTCGACAAGAATGAACGGTTGAGCGAATTACTGAAAACAGCAGGTGTACCGCACGAACTGTTGAACGCGAAAAACCACGAACGCGAGGCGGAAATTATCGCGCAGGCGGGTCGTCGTGGTGCGGTGACGGTTGCGACGAACATGGCAGGTCGTGGTGTCGACATTATTCTTGGTGGTAATCCTCCGTCGGCGAGCGAGGCTGAGGAGATTCGTGGGCTTGGTGGTCTGCATGTTATTGGCACGGAGCGCCATGAGTCGCGGCGTATCGACAATCAGCTGCGTGGTCGTGCGGGGCGTCAGGGCGATCCAGGAAGCACACAGTTTTTTGTGTCGCTCGACGACGACCTCATGCGCATTTTTGGTACGACGCGCATGAAGAATATGATGGACAGGCTCGGGTTCGACGACGACATGCCGATCGAGAGTAAAATGATTACGAATGCGATTGAAAAGGCGCAAGAACGCGTCGAAGGGCATAACTATGATACGCGAAAACATGTGCTTGAGTATGACGACGTGCTGAATAAGCACCGTTTGTCGACGTATGCTCGTCGCAAAAACATTTTGCAAGGCGAACTTTCGGTTGCGCATGCGGAGTTGATGGCGATCGTTGAGCGCGAAATTGAACAGGTTGTGCACTTTCATACAGGCGAGGCAGTGGATGCGCCTGACAATTTTGGTGACAAAAAGTCTGGCGGCGATTGGGATCCGAAAGAAATTATCGAGACGCTCAATACACTTGGCGAGCTTAGCGAACCAACGAAGTCAAAAATCCGCGTAACGCTTGCCACTGTTTCGAAGGATCGCGAAAAACTTGCTGGCCAGCGTACCGACGTTATCGAAACGACCATCGCAGCCATGAAAGAGAAATACGACGAAGCGGTAACGACGTTTGGGGGCCCCGTCGAACGGGGTATTGGCGAAGAGCAGGTGCAACGTATTGAGCGCAGTGTGCTGCTTCGTGCGATCGACAGTCATTGGATGCGTCATTTGGATGAAATGACATATCTTCGCCATACGATTGGTTTGCGTGGCTATGCCCAGCGCGACCCGCTTGTCGAATACAAGCGCGAGGCGTTTCTCATTTATGGTTCCATGATGAATGAAGTGCAACGAGAAGTGGCGTATAATCTTTTCAAGCTGCTCGATCAAGGCATTGCTGCACGCAATATGATCAACCTCGCACCGCAGCTCATTCGGGGTATGCAGTTCTCCGGCGCGGCGAAGAGTGAGGGGACGATGATGGAAACGCCAAAGCAAGAGACCACAGAGGAGAGTGTCAAAGCGGGTCGCAATGAGCCGTGTCCGTGTGGAAGTGGGAAGAAGTATAAAAAATGTCACGGGGCATAGTATGACCGACGACATGACGAAAACGAACGTCAAACGTGGAGTCGATTGCATTGGCGTGGCGATCAGTTTTGTGTTGCACGACGGAAGCGGAAAGGTATTATTGCACAAACGTGGAGAGAAGTGCCGTGATGAGCAAGGGAAGTGGGACACCGGCGGTGGTGCGCTCGAGTTTGGAGAGTCATTTGAGGATTGCGTAACGCGAGAAGTAAAAGAGGAATTTTGTTGTGACGTTCTTGGGTTGAAATTTCTCGGCACATTGAATGTACTTCGTGAACACAACGGCAGTCCGACGCATTGGGTGAGTGTTTGCTTTGCAATAAAAATTGATCCCACACAGGTTTGTAATGGTGAACCTGAAAAGATTGAGGAGTTGGGATGGTTTCTGCCTGACGATTTACCGTCGCCGCAACACACCACACTCACGCGATGGATTATGATGGCAAAAGAGAAAGGAATTTTATGAATTTGAAAAATAAGGATGTTCTCGAATCTGCGCTCGGCGCAACGTCGATCGTGTTGCACGAGAAGGGCCATATCGGCGGCGAGGCAAATGTCACCGAATTGCCAGAGGCACTCCATGCAATTACTGGCCACGCATGAAGCTTCTTGCCATGTGCTATACTGGTGTCGTCCTTTTTTACTATCTCCACTATGGCAATCAGCCTTCAAGAAGTGCACACACGACTGAAAGAGAAAAAGGCAAAGCGCCGTGACATGAATAAAATGCAGCAAGATGAATTGTCGGTTCACGCACGATATCAAGAGTTGTGTGAGGAAGTTGCGAAGCTGCGGGAGGAGAAAAAGTCGATCGAGAGTGAGCTGCGGAATGCTGCGGATGCGCAAGAACTTGAAGCGCTAAAGATAGACATTAAAACCGACCACGAACTGCTTGCCGACATCGCCCTCAACTTGTACATTACAAACGAACCCGTCGAGATCGTCGACGAATATAACGCACGCTGGGTTCCTGTGTTTACGGTGAGATTTACGAAAGACTAATCATGTCCGTCATTGGCAAAAAGAACATACCCTCGCCTGATGACGGAGTTACATCAGATATGCAAATCACACGCCTCCCCATAGGTCGCTATAAATCTGAATGCCCTGCATGTGGCAGTAATGCTGTGTGGACGGGGAAGGTAACCGACGACACAGGGTTTGTGCTGCTCGAAATGTCGTGCGCATCGTGTAAAAATTCGTTTGACGAACGCAATCCCGACTGGCAGGGCGACTTTACACAATAATTTTTCTGCATGATTGGTGTCTTTGATTCCGGAGTCGGAGGGCTCACCATTTTGCGTGCACTACGGGCAAAATTGCCGGAGCATGATTTTTGTTATCTTGGCGACAACGCTCGTGCGCCGTATGGCAGTCGTGACGCCGACGACATTTATCGTTGCACGCGTGATGGTGTTGACTGGCTTTTTGGGCAGGGCGCGCAAATTGTTATTTTGGCGTGTAACACCGCAAGCGCAAACGCACTTCGTCGGTTACAAAAGGAATATTTACCCAAAGCATATCCGAACCGTCGTGTGCTCGGCATTCTCGTGCCAACGGTGGAGGCGATCAGTGGCATTGCGTGGCACGACAAGCACAGCAAGAATGGTGACGAAGGTCATGTGCTCGTGTTTGGTACGCCTGCCATGGTGAGTTCCGGTGCGTATACCGCTGAAATTCGCAAACGCAGTCCAAACGTCCATGTCATCGAACATCCGTGTCCCACACTTGTTCCACTCATTGAACGCGGTGCACACCACGAAGAAATTACTGCTGCCGTTCGTGCGTGTGTCGACGCCGCCGAGCGTGCTGCACAAGGCCATTGGCCGCCGTCTGCCGTCCTCCTCGGCTGCACGCACTACCCGCTCATTGTCGACGATTTTATAGCCGCACTGCCGAAAGGGCTCGTTATTTACGACCAAGGGACAATCGCCGCCGACGCTCTTGCGAAGTACCTCGACCACCACAAAGACATCGACGAAAAATGCAAAAAAGACGGTGTCCTTCGCGCATTAACGACTGGTGACGCAACCGAACTCACCACCCGCGCAAGCACGTTTTACGGCATGCCGCTCGTGTTCGATGCGCTGTACTTACCAAAATATCAGGATTCATGAACAGGGTGCTCTTGTAGAAAAATGTCACTTTGGCATAGAATGCCGCCACTATGGCTATGCGAACTTTCCGCGCTCTGTCGACCCGTCGCAGCATTCTCCATGTTGCCCTTGTCGCCCTTTTGCTCTTCGTTACTGCACTCACTGCATTTCCCGCGCCGTGGAATACAGCCATGAGTGCAGTACACGATAAAATCGGTTTTAGCCTTCCGCAGGTTCCTGCGACACCATTCACGCTCGGTCTTGACGTGAAGGGCGGTGTTCACCTCGTGTACGAAGCAGACATGAAGGACATTGCGCCCGCAGAAAAAGTCAGCGCACTCGAAGGTGTTCGCGACGTTATTGAGCGACGCGCAAATTCACTCGGTGTTGCAGAGTCGCGTGTCGAAACAACCATCGATGGCGATCATTATCGCGTTATCGTCGAACTTCCCGGTATACAGGATGCATCGCAAGCAATGCAGCTTATTGGCGAAACGCCTGTGCTTGAATTTAAGACGCCGACCGCCGATGTTGCCATTGACCCTACACCAGAACAGCAAGCGCAAATCGATGACGCACAAAAAATAGAACGTGTTGCCGCGAAGGATATTCTTGTTCGTGCGCAAAATGGTGAGGACTTTACACAGCTCGCAAAAGATAATTCGATCGATGCGTCAACGAAAGATAATGGCGGCTCCCTCGGATTTTTGTCGGACAAGGATTCTGTCTACGCCGAGCTTATCAAAGGATTTACACGTCGCACAAAACCAGGTGTCGTTGGCGGCCTGTACGAAAGTGAGTCGACCATCCACATCATGAAACTTGGCGATACAAAAGAAGAGCGCGAGGTTGCCGCGTCGCATATTTTGGTGTGCTACGCAGGTGCAACAAGCTGCAGCGATACGCGTACAAAAGAAGAAGCACAAACGCTTATCGTAACGGTGAAGTCCGAAGTCACCACACAAAACTTTGTAGAGAAAGCGGCGCAGTATTCCTCCGACCCTGGATCGAAAAATACTGGAGGCGACTTAGGATTGGTTCGCAGGGGCATGATGGTGCAGGCGTTTGAGGATGCGCTCTTCGCTCTCAATGATGGCGTCATTTCGGATGTTGTCGAAACGGAATTTGGGTACCACATTATTTATCGCAGCAGCTCAACCGTATTTCAAACGTACGAACTTTCACACATCGAAATGCCGTGGACAACCGCGTCAGACGTCGTGAATATCGACCCGTGGGAAAATACCGCGTTGTCAGGAAAGAATGTGCAGAATGCAAGCGTTGCCTTCGATCAGCGTACGAATGCGCCATACATCTCCTTGAACTTTAATAGTGAAGGCGCCGAACTTTTTGCCAAGCTTACCGCAGCAAATGTCGGGCAGGTTATTGGCATCTTTCTTGATGGTCAACCGATTACCACACCTGTTGTTCAGCAAGCAATTTACGGCGGTCAAGCACAAATCACAGGGAGCTTCAGTGTGCAAGAAGCAAAATTACTTGCACAACGATTGAACGCAGGAGCGCTGCCAGTCCCGATCTCACCCGTGAACCAGCAAACCATTGGTCCAACGCTTGGCGCAGCGTCACTCGCAGCAAGTATTAAGGCGGCACTTATCGGTTTTCTGCTCGTCGCACTCTTTGTGACACTGTATTACCGTCTTCCAGGATTGATTGCCGTTATTGTCCTCGTTGTCTATGCGACGACAAACCTTGCGCTGTATAAAATGTTCGGTGTGACGATTACGTTGTCGGGTATTGCAGGTTTTGTGCTGTCGCTTGGCATTGCAGTTGACGCAAACGTGCTCATCTTTGAACGTCTTAAAGAAGAACTTCGTCTCGGTCGTGACGTGCAGAGTGCGATTGCTGAGGCGGTGAGCCGCGCGTGGCCATCCATTCGTGACGGCAACGCAACAACACTTATTGCAACGGCTGTTTTGTTCACGATGGGCACGAGCTTTATTAAGGGCTTTGCGTTGACGCTCACGATCGGTATCCTCGTTTCTATTTTCTGCGCACTCGTCATTACCCGTGCATTGCTCCTTGTTGTGTCAAAAAATAAAAAACTTCGCAACCGCTGGTTTTACCTTGGACTATAGACTCTGCTATGAAAAAACATATCAACATCATCCGTCATTCACGATTGTGGCTCGCGATCTCGGGCGCACTCATTGTGACGTCGATTATTTGCACGGCGGTATTTGGCCTCAATTTCGGCATCGACTTTACCGGTGGCTCGCTTCTCACGCTCGATGTTCCTGAAATCGTCGGGCAAGATGCAATGCGCGACGCAGTCACTACGGCAGGATATTCGAGCAGTGTGCAGACAGCGACGGATGGTTCGGTGCTTGTACGTATTGCGCCGATTACCGAGGTCGAGCATCAGGCACTCCTTGCATCGCTGAAGACAACTTTTGGTGACGTTACCGAATTGCGTTTTGACACCGTTGGTCCGTCGATCGGGAGCGAACTTAAAAAACAAGCAGGTATTGCGGTTGTTCTCGTTCTTGCGCTTATTGCCGTGTACATCGCATGGGCATTCCGTCGCGTTTCTCAGCCTGTTGCGTCGTGGAAATACGGGCTTATGACGCTGATCGCCGCGGCGCATGACATTATTATTCCTATTGGTGTATTTGCCGTGCTTGGAAAAATCTTCGGCTACCAAGCTGACACCGCATTTGTTGCTGCTGTTCTCACCATTCTCGGTTATTCGATTAATGACACCATCGTTGTCTTCGACCGAACACGTGAAAATCTGTATCGTCATCGTCACGACGACGGCTCGTTCGCTGATACGGTCAATTCAAGCATAATCGAAACCATCGCGCGTTCGCTCAATACCACCTTGTGCGTTTTACTTCCCGTTCTCGCTATCGTAATCTTTGGCGGGGAATCTACGCGCTCGTTCGCTATCACTCTCATGGTCGGAATTCTTTCTGGTGCGTACTCATCGATTTTCGTCGCAAGCCCACTCCTTGTCATGAGTGAGAAATGGGGAAAGAAATAGAGTGTGATATACTGATATTGTATGTCTGAACATGAACCAACAATTGGGGATATTCTCGCGTTATTAACTGCCCTCGGGAGCAATGTTTCGAATATCAAGGCCGAGCTCGTAAATATTCAGACTGATCTTGTAAACATCAGGGTCGAAATGGCAACGAAGGCCGATCTTGTAAACATCAGGGTCGAAATGGCAACGAAGGCCGATCTTGTAAACATCAGGGTCGAAATGGCAACGAAGGCCGATCTTGTAAACATCAGGGCCGAAATGGCAACGCAATTTGAACTCAAGAATCTGTACGAGTTCATGCAAAGCAGCCTTTCTTCTAAAGAAGATCTTCACGAGCTGGAGTCACGGATTATGACGCACATCGATGGTTTGGTGCAGGACAACAGAAAACTTGATCAGGAACGACTCGCGATGCATAATCGACAAAATCGTTTGGAAGATCGCGTTGAACGTCTCGAACTAAAAACAGCATAAACACTCGCCGCTGGCAATGACTGGCGGCGTTTGTTTTTTTCATAGATTACGAAATGTGCTATCATGGTAGCAACTATGCTTGGCATTGTTTTTCACTTCCCGTCATTCATTACGACGTACCTTTCGTCGTATTCCGCGCCAGAGATTGCGTCGCACGCACTGTTGTTTCTTGGATGGATTCCTATTTTTGGTGTCATCATTTGGGGTGGTACGCAGGTGTGGATAGACTTCAAACAGGGGCAGTACTTTAACCACATACATTGGATTCTTCTGAATATCAGCATTCCTGCAGGCGCGATTAACACGCCAAAAGGCATGGAGAACTTTTTTAATAACCTTGCGGGTTCGAAGTCAGCGATCACATGGAAAGAGTCGCACCTCGAAGGAAAATTTCAGGCATATTTTTCACTTGAAATTGTGGGAAGTAACGGCGGTGTTGAGTTTTATATTCGTTGCCCCGATAAATATAAGGATTTGGTCGAGCCAGCGCTCTATGCCCAATACCCCGAAGCACAGATCACCGAGGTACCCGACTACATCGACGCCATTCCGGACAAATATCCGAACGACACGCATAAGGTATTCGGTAGTGAAATGATCCTGCAAAAGCCGTCGCACTACCCGCTTCGGACATATCTTTCGTTTGAACATCAGGGTGAAAAAGATTTTCGGTTTAAAGATCCGCTCCTCAACATCATAGAACTCATGGGTAAAATGGGAAAGGGTGAACATTTGTGGCTGCAGATTATTATTATGCAGCCCGACGAACAGACATGGGCAAAAGAAGGTGAGAAGTACCTCAACAAAATCATGGGCAAGGAGGAGCCAAAACCAAAGCCGGGAATAATTGGTTCAGTGGCAAGTGCACTTGGGAGTCTTCCTGCCGAGGCATTGAAGCAGGCGACAGGAGTTGCAATCGGTGGTGCAGCAGAAGAGGGGCATAAGGAAGACGACTTCCGCATGTTTAAGTTGACGCCAACGGAACGTGCGTTTGCCGACGCGATTGCGGAAAAAATTTCTAAAATTGGCTGGTATACAAAAATTCGCGTCATGTATATTGGGCCGAAAGAACGCTATCGAAAGCCGCTCATGGCGTCGGCGATTAAAGGCATGTTCCACCCGTTTGCACACTTGAACATGAACAAGTTGGGGCTCCACAATCCTGCAACGCCGAAGGATGACTATTTCTGGATGGTGTGGCAAATGTATTACAAGATGACGCGACTTGTTGGGCGTTACAAACTTCGCGCACTCGGTGCGGGTGCGCCGCCGTTTATTTTGAATGCGGAGGAGCTCGCGACCCTTTTTCACTTTCCTGCAAGCGACGCCCGTACGCCGATTCTTACAAACATTGGCGCACGTCGTGGCGAAGCACCGAACACTTTGCCGTTTGCAAGTGTGGGTTCGCCCGACTTGCCAGACTGGAAACAGTTACTTAAAGCGAAAGACGCCGGCCACGACGCGATCGCCGACGAATCTATGCTTGGTGTTCCTACGCCAACAATGGAAGTAAAAAGTCACGTGCAGACCCTACAATCTAAAACCTACAACCTACCTACCTCAAAGAATGACTTCATGCCGCAGCCAGGCAGACCGGCACCATTGCCGCCAGGGCTTGATCTTTCTCTAGAACCGTTGACCGACACAAGTGACGCCCCACCAAATTTACCCGTGCTATGACCGACCGTTACCCCCACGATCACGAAAATGACGTCATCTATTTCGGGAAGACGAATTTCCGAAATGAGCTGCGCAAATTCGGCATCAAAACCGACGATCGTCGTCGGCACATGTATGTGATTGGGAAAACGGGCATGGGAAAAACGACGCTGCTCGAAAACATGATTCTCTCCGACATTTACGCGGGGCATGGCTGCTGCTACGTCGACCCGCACGGCGACACTGCGGAACGCCTGCTTGACTACATTCCGTCGTGGCGCATTGACGACGTTGTGTATTTCAATCCTGCAGACACGAACCACCCTATTGCATTTAACATTCTCGAAAAAACTGAAACGGCGGTGCTCGTCGATGATTACAACAGTAAAGTCATGAGTGCGCTCATGTCGATCTTTAAGAAGGTCTGGGAAAACGTGTGGAGTGCGCGCATGGAGTACATTTTACAGAACACGATTCTTGCGCTTCTCGACACTCCGGGAACAACGCTTCTCGGCGTGAATCGCATGTTGTCGGACAAAGACTATCGCACGTCTATTGTCCAGAATGTGCAAGACCCTATTGTGCAACAATTTTGGTTGAAAGAATTTGCCGCGTACGACATGAAGTTTGCGAGCGAAGCCGTTGCGCCAATTCAAAACAAAATCGGTCAGTTGTTGACGTCAACGATTATGCGCAATATCGTCGCGCAGGCAAAGTCGACGATCAACTTTCGCGAGATAATTGATAATCAGAAGATTCTTATCGTCAATTTGTCGAAAGGACTCGTTGGCGAAGATGTCATGCGTATTTTAGGCGGCATGTTGGTGACGAAAATTTACATGTCGGCCATGGAGCGTGTGAGCATCAAAAATGAAAACGACCGTCTCGATTTCTATTTGTACGTTGACGAGTTTCAAAACTTTGCCGTTGAATCGTTTGCAAGCATTTTGAGCGAAGCGCGTAAGTATCGCCTGAACCTCATTATCGCGCATCAATACATTGCACAGCTCGATACGAAGGAATCGACCGCGGTGCGCGACGCCGTGTTCGGCAACATTGGGAGCATGGTGATGTTCCGCGTTGGTTCGCCAGACGCAGAGTTTCTCGAGAGCGAATTTATGCCACGGTTTTTGCCAGAAGATCTTATCAACCTTCCGAAGCATGGAATTTACTTGAAGCTCATGGTCGATGGCATTACGAGTCAGCCGTTTTCCGCGTTGACGTTGCCGCCAATTGCACAGGTAACGGGCAGTCGCGAAAGAGTTGTCGAGTTATCTCGTGAACGTCACGGTGGCAATCGTAAGGAAATTGAGGAACTTGTCATGGTGTGGAGCGGGTTTGACCCGAACGTAAACGTCGCCGACCAATTGAAGAAGGTGTCTGACCAAAAGAAAGAAGAAAAGAAGGCGCGATTTGGGCATGAATACGAATGCACGCGCTGCAAGAAAAAGTTTACGTTGCCTGTTGAGCTCGATAAATCGCGCCCGATTTATTGTGAGGAGTGCCATCCGATTGTCATGGAAGAACGTAAGAGCGGGAAAAAGGCGGGAGACGCTCGCCGTCAAATGCCTGCAAAACCTGCAACAATGCCACCGCCGAAAATTATGGATGGTGAGCTTGTGGTAAAACCTATTGGTACGCCAATGTCGATAGAGAATTTGCTACCAACAGTGGAGAAGAGTATTGCGCCACTTGTATTCGATGTACCTGTGGGAAATTTTGTGCCGCCAGGTGCGATGATTAGTGCGCCGCAGAATGCATTTATTAAAAAAACTGAACCCGTCATACAACAACCCGTACAAGGGTCGGGAGATGGTGCGCGGAAACGAAAGCGTCGACGTCGTGGAGGCGCAGCGGGGAGAGCAGTAGTGACATAATTATCCTCTCATTGATTTCCCACACAGCACACTCCGCTCCTTGTGAGGCCCCGCAGCCGCAGTCCGTACGGCAAGGCCTCGGCTTACGCCGGCCACGGACTGACGGGCGGTGCTTCACTGCGTCGCAAAGTATGCTGTGTAGGAAAGCATCGTTATGCCCTCACTTTTACAACGCGAACATGCAGAGTGGAATGACGTCGTGCTTTTGGATTCTGGAGACATGGAAAAGTGTGAACGCTACGGCGATGTCGTTATGGTGCGGCCGGAACCGCAAGCATTGTGGGCGAAAGTGTCACATGACGGTGACTGGAAAAAAGCATGGGCAACGTACACGAGAAGTGGTCGCGAGGGCGATTGGGATATTCTGCGACCGCTCCCTGCGTCATGGGTAGTGCGTTGGGAGGATTTGTCGTTTCGACTGCGTACAACGTCGTTTAAACATATAGGGCTATTCCCTGAGCAAGCGTCGAACTGGAAATATTTGCGCGGCATCGTTCAGCCATCACACCGCGTACTGAATCTTTTTGGGTATACGGGCGGGGCGACGTTGGCAGCGGCGTCGGCGGGTGCAGCAGAAGTTGTTCATGTCGATGGAAGTAAGCCCGCGGTAACATGGGCGAAGGAGAACATCGAACTATCGGGACTTGAAAAACGTACAGTGCGGTACATCACCGACGATGTCATGAAGTTCGTGCAACGTGAGGTTCGTCGCGGAAATGTCTACGACGTTATTGTCATGGATCCACCTGCATTCGGCCGTGGTCCCGACGGTGAGGTGTGGAAATTCGACGAGCACTTGCCCGCACTTCTTGCGCTTTGTAGTCAGATCGTCAACAAGGACAGCGGACATATTATTGTGAACGCGTATTCACTTGGCTATCCCGCACTCGCAATCGAAAATCTCATTCGCACAAACGTTCTGTCTGCACAGAATTTTTGCGCCGTTGAATTGACCATGAAAGAGACGTCTCCTCGCGGCTTTGAACTTCCGACGGGTATTGTGATACGGTCGAGCTGGTAAGCCCACCTATGACAATTCTCTACGAAGACAACCACCTCATTGCCGTGTGCAAACCGCACGGTATGTTGACGCAGGGCGACGACACGGGGGACGTGAATCTCATGGACGAAGTAAAGGCGTTTTTGAGGGAGCGTGACAAAAAGCCGGGAAAGGTTTTTTTGGGGTTGCTCCATAGGCTCGATAGGCCTGTTGGCGGCGTCGTGTTGTTCGCGAAGACATCCAAAGGTGCGTCACGCATATCTGAGCAATTTCGAAATCACACGGTTGAGAAACTGTATTGGGCGGTGGTGGAAAAGATTTCAAATACAAAAAATCAGAAATCAAATGGGACAGTTGTGCAATGGCTTGTAAAAGATGAGAGGAAAAATTTTGTTGTCGCATATGATCATGAAGTGGAAGGGTCGCAGAGGGCAGAGCTTGAGTATCGGATGATCAGTGATAAGAGGGGAGTTGCACTTGTTGAGGTTCGGCCGAAGACCGGACGACCGCACCAGATTCGTGTGGCAATGGCGTCGCTCGGAATGCCTGTCGTCAGCGATAAGAAGTACGGGGCGAAAAAGATGCTTGATGGCAACATCGCCCTGTTTGCACGATCGTTATCGTTCGATCAACCGATTACGGGTGAACGCATCACTGTGACGGCCGAGCCGGAACTGGAAATTTTTTCGCTTGTGCAGTAATGTCTCTGGCTTATGGAGAAGCGAAGAGTTCTTGTTGGCTTGAGCGGTGGCGTTGATTCGAGTGTCAGCGCGGCGTTGTTGTTGGTGGAGGGGTATGAGGTTGTGGGGGGGTTTATGAAGAATTGGAGTGAGGAATGTGATTGGCGAGGGGAGCGGCGGGACGCGATGCAGGTCGCGGCGACATTGGGCATTCCGTTCCATACATTTGATTTTGAGAAAGAGTATCGGTCGAAGGTCTACGAATACATGATTGCGGAGTACAAGGCGGGGCGGACGCCGAATCCGGATGTGCTTTGCAATAGGTACATGAAGTTTGATTTGTTTTTACAAAAAGCCGATGAACTCGGTTGCGATTTTATTGCGACAGGACACTATGCGCGTGTTGCTCGCGATGATGCGGGAACGCACCTTTTCGCAGGT
This sequence comes from Candidatus Uhrbacteria bacterium, assembly GCA_943359325.1. Classification (GTDB taxonomy): domain Bacteria; phylum Patescibacteriota; class Patescibacteriia; order UBA9934; family UBA9934; genus UBA11707. Next base: position 16,108 of record CALRHD010000007.1, read on the forward strand.
GCCGACAGCAATAAAGACCAAAGCTATTTTTTGTGCCAACTCACGCAGTCACAAATTTCCCGTGCGTTATTTCCTATCGGTGATTTGGAGAAGCCTGAGGTGCGCGAACTTGCACGGAAGTTCAATCTTCCTGTCGCAGAAAAAAAAGACAGTCAAGGGATTTGTTTTGTGGGAAAAGTCGACATGCAGAGTTTTCTTGAGGCGCGGATTACGCCGCACGACGGCAACATTGTGACGACCAGCGGGAAAATTCTTGGCACGCACAAAGGGTTTGAGTTTTACACTATTGGCCAGCGTGAGGGGTTGGGTGTTGGTGGGGGCGCGCCGCTCTATGTCGTCGAACGCCGACCCGATACAAACGAGGTTGTTGTTGCGGTTGGGGAAGATGACCCTGCGTTGTATCGTTCAGAGCTTGTTGCGACGAATATCACCGAAACAATCGACGGCAACCTGCAAAAATATTTTGGCAAAAAAATAACGGCACGGATTCGCTACCGCCAACCGCTTGCAGTATGCAAGATGCAGGACCTCACGTCACTCGCGAGTGACGTGAGACCTGATCCTATTTTTGTTTCATCTAAAAAAATTTCAGTTTACTTCGACACGCCTCAACGCGCTATTGCTCCCGGACAGTTTATCGTTTTTTACGATGGCGACGAACTTATCGGCAGCGGTGTGATTGCGTGAAAATTGCAGAAAAGTCAAGAAAACGGTAGACTGCGGGCGGTATGGTTCCACAGGAGCGGATTCGGAATTTTTGCATTATTGCCCACATCGACCATGGAAAGTCGACGCTTTCGGATAGGCTTTTGGAAGTAACGGGTACCGTCGACAAGCGTCACATGAAGGAACAGCTGCTCGATAGCATGGACATCGAACGCGAGCGTGGCATTACTATCAAACTCGCCCCAGCGCGGATGGTGTGGAAGGGGACGACATTGAACCTTATCGACACTCCAGGGCACATCGACTTCAATTACGAAGTGTCGCGGTCGTTGGCGGCGGTCGACGGTGCCGTGTTGCTTGTTGACGCGACGCAAGGGGTGCAGGCGCAAACGATTGCAAATTTGTATTTGGCGTTGGAGGAGGAATTGGAAATTATTCCCGTTCTCAATAAAATCGATTTGCCGAACGCTGACGTGCCACGTCGTGCAGAAGAGCTCATGAAGCTCATCGGTTGTAGCCGTGAAGATATTCTGAGCGTGTCGGGAAAAACAGGTGAGGGAGTTACCGAACTACTTGACCGCATTGTTGACCGCATTCCCTCGCCGAAGGGTGATGCACATGCTGCACCGCGAGCGCTTATTTTCGACTCTGCCTACGACGACTACAAAGGTGTTGTGGCGTATGTGCGGATTGTTGACGGGACGTTCCGCAAGCGCGACAAACTCCAGATGATGATGACGCAAGCGGACGGTGAGGTGCTTGAGATTGGTGCGCTGACGCCAAAGTTTTCGCCGCTCGAGGAACTGGAGACAGGTCAGATTGGGTATATGGTGACAGGCGTTCGGGACATTCGGGCGTGCCGTGTGGGCGATACAATTACGAGAGTCGACGGTGAATGGGCAGGGGGAGTGCATGTGAAGGCGCTCGAGGGCTACCGCGAAGTGAAGCCCATGGTGTTCGCGGGCATTTTTCCTGCGTCGGGAGATGAGTATAGCAAACTGCGTGATGCAATGGATAGGCTCAAGTTGAACGACGCTGCACTCATGTTCGAACCAGAACATTCGCCTGCGCTTGGTTTTGGTTTTCGTTGTGGATTTCTTGGCATGCTGCATCTCGAGATTTTGAAGGAGCGATTATCCCGTGAATTTACGATCGATCTTGTCGTCACGCTCCCGAGTGTCGCCTATCACGTTTACAAAAATGGAAAGGCGGAGGCACATGTGATAAAAAGTGCGCTTGATTTGCCAGACCCGAGTTTTATCGACTGTATCGATGAGCCATGGGCGAAGGTCGACATTATTTCGCGTCCCGACGACATCGGCGGCATTATGGGGCTGTGTCAGGAACGGCGCGGTGTGTACAAAAATACGGAATATTTGTCGGAGGGTCGGGCGGTGTTGCACTATGAATTGCCGTTGTCACAGATTATTGTCGACTTTAACGATAAACTAAAAAGTGTGTCGAGCGGTTATGCGTCGATGGGCTATGAGGTGTTTACCTATCGTGAAGCTGATGTCGTGAAGATGGATATTTTGGTTGCCGAAGAAGCGGTCGATGCGTTTGCGATGCTTGTATATCGTGAAGATGTTGAACGTGTGGGGCGGCGCGTACTCGATGTGTTGAAAGACGAAATTCCGCAAGCGCAGTTTGTCATAAAACTTCAAGCGGCGATTGGGGGTAAGGTTGTGGCGTCAGAGAGAATTTCCGCGATGCGCAAAGACGTCACAGGTGATTTGTATGGCGGCGACGTCACACGAAAAATGAAATTGCTCGAGAAACAAAAGAAGGGGAAGAAAAAAATGCTCGCAATGGGTGTGGGCAAGGTGCACATTCCGAGCGAGGCGTACTTGAAGGTGCTAAAGCGATAAGCGTTGTGCGTCTTCGAGTTCGGCGAGGTTCTTTTGGCGTTTTGTTGTTTTGGTTTTTTGGCCAGAGAGGACGCGGGATATTTTTTCTTCGAATTCTTCGGCCGTGAAGGAGCCTCGCTGATTCAGCACAAAGAATGCGGTTGCGAGCCCTTCGCGAGTGAGGTCGAGGTTTTGGAGTGTGTCGGCAAGCACGATACTCGGCACAAACGGTTCGTCCTGTTTATTTTCGTCGTGTGCTGCCCATTTTTTGAGTTCTGCTTGCAGCGTGGGGCCGACGTCGGGATTCGTGAGGACGTCGTGAATGATATGGTCGACGTTACGCATTTTTGCCGCTTCAAGTCGGAGATTGTTGCCGTATTGGTGTTGGAGCCCTTCGAGACTGAGCACGTGAATGCCGCGAAGCGTCGTACGGTGCTTTAGCGCCTCGTCATCGGCAATACGGGATTTATAGTAGAACTCAAACGGTTGACGCATGATGCGAGTTTTGCCATCGACCGTGAGTGCAAACCGCAGCGTTCCTGAAAGTACTTTACCATCCTCACCAGAAAATCGTTTTGTTTTTCCTTCATTGTCCCATTCAATCCCAGGAACGTTATTGAGTCGTTCGTGTACTTTTTGCAGAGTCGCTTCACTCATGACGACAACGTCGAGATCGCCGGGAGGAACGTCAAAATTTGGGACATCGCGCTCTTTGCCATATAAGTACATTGCTGTGCTCGCGAACACCGCATAGTCATCAATGTCGGCAAGCACCTCCCGCCAATGGTTGAGTGCGGCATCGATTCCTGCTTCGCGTACCAGAACCGGCAACTCTTTGTCTTCAAGATCAAGCTCACCGTCATCGGGAATCGAATACTGACGTTCAGTCTCGGGGATTTTGACGTCGACGAGTTCATGTTCTTCTTCATTTTCGATCATACAAATTAACTATAACACAAAATGTGGGCAAAAAAACAAATCGACCGACCACATGGGCCGGCCGATACGCTATGAGTGGCGGATGAGCGCTTCGACGAAACTCCCTGCCAACGACCCACGCCTGGATGTACGTGCAAGCTCGGCGATTACGATCGCTTCGAGCTCCGCGTACGCCACGTCGAAGTCGTTATTCATGATGATGTAGTCGTACGTGTTGCAGTGTTGCATTTCAGCCAGCCCTGCACGCATCCTTTCTTCGATTTGTACTGCTGTCTCCGTTTCTCGATCGGCGAGTCTTTTCCGTAGCGCATCGATGCTCGGCGGGAGAATGAACACGGATACGGCGTCCGCGATTTGCGCGCGTACTTGGTCCACCCCGTCGTTGTTGGCCTCCATGATGACAGACACTCGATTTTGCAAATCGTGCAGAATAGGCTCGCGAAGGGTTCCGTACCACTCATCGTGCATACTTGTGTACTCAAGGAGACGACCATCTTCACGGAGCTGTCCGAATGTTGCCCTCGTAACAAATTCCCTGTTGGTGGCTGTACATTGCTCATTCTCTCGAGGAGCACGTGTCGTTACCGAACGTGAGCGCACGAGACTGGGAATGTTCTTGTCCAGCGCTTCGACGAGCGTGCTTTTACCGACGCCACTTGGACCGTTGATGAGGAATAGCGCGCCAATGTCGGGGCGCGGCCAGCGACGAAGGAGTGCGTAACGATCAACGTGCATTGTTGCCTCCAAAGGGACAGTACATATTCTTTGGCCACTGGTCAAAAAAAGTGGCGGCCACCCTCTACTCTTTCGAGCTTTGGGTGACCGCACGATGAGCGCAATTGCGCCGCTACGGTTCGTCGGATTTGGCGCCTTCGCCCGCGTCGTCGCCTTCCGAGGTTTTGGTGGAGTCGCCGTCACCATCGCCGCCTGCTTCGCCTCCGGCATTGCCTTCGGTTTCGCCTGCGCCTTCGGTTTCCACGGTTTCGCCCTGCGATTCCGTTTCCTCCTCTCCACTTCCTGCGCCCTCTTCCGCTTCCTTCTCTTTCTCTTCGTCCATGTCTGTTCTTGACTGCACGGAAAGTACCGCCAGTCGCGAACGAGGATAGCACACGTATCAAGAAATGTAAAAAAAGTACGACCACCGAAGTATGTTTTGAGGGGAGGGGTGTGGATAAGTATGTGGGCTGCTCAGGTGCCCACATGAGATAATTATTATGTATGAAGCGTACGGAAAAAGTGAGAAGGGCGTGGGCAGTGGTGTGTATTCTTGTGGTGGCGTCGATGGTGCTTGCCACGGCGGTGTCTGGATTTTAGTGACGTGTTGTCACCTCCAGAAGCGTGCAAACGTTTCTGGGGGTAACGACGAGTCATCATGGAAAAAACGTGGGTGGTGGCGCCGAAGGTGGAAGGCGACATTGTGGCGCAGTTGCTAGCGAATCGTGGTGTTGCCGATGCGGATCGTGACGCTTTTTTATTGCCAAATTGGGAACAGGGGACGTACCCGCCAACGGGATTCACGCAGATGCCTCGTGCCGTTGAACGTGTTTTTACTGCTCTCGAACAGGGTGAGCCGATCGTCATTCACGGCGATTACGATGCTGACGGCGTATGTGGAAGTTCTCTGCTTTTTGAAGCGATTCGCGACGTGCACAAAAAAATGTCCACGACTCAGTCGTGGACATCACAACTTTTTCTTTCCGTTTTCCTTCCTGACCGTGAAAAAGACGGCTACGGCGTTGCCATGCACACTATCGACCGTATTGCCGACGAGGGTGCGAAGCTCCTTCTCACCGTTGACTGTGGGATTGCGAACGCCGACCAGCTTGATAGGGCTCATGAACGTGGCGTCGACGTTATCGTGTGCGATCATCACCAGTTGGGCGACCGCATTCCGCCTCACGCCATTCTGCTTCATCCACTTGCGCCAAACGAAACCTACCCAAACAAAACCCTCTGCGGTACGGGTGTTGCGTTCAAATTGGCGAGCGCACTTATTCACGAAGCGCAGCGTCGTGGTGCCGCATTTCCTGTTGGCTACGAGAAGTGGCTGCTCGATTTCGTGGCGATCGCTACCGTTACCGATGTTATGCCGCTTGTGGGCGAGAATCGCGTGCTTGAACATTTTGGGCTTTCCGTATTACGCAAAACCCGACGTCATGGTTTACGCGCCATTTTGGCGTCGGCAGGAACGGCGCCCGAGGACGTCAATACGGAAACGATAGGCTTCCGCATTGGCCCACGGCTGAATGCGGCAGGGCGTTTGTCGTCGGCGAAATTTGCGTTCGACGCACTGACGGCGTCGACAGCCGAAGAAGCGACGGTCGCCGCAGCAACACTCGAGTCGCTGAACACCGAGCGTCAAAAAGTTTTTGCACATGCCTACGACACTGCAAAGAAAATCGCCGATGCCGCACGTATTGCTCACCCTTCGCGACTCCTTGTTGTATGGCAAGACGAATGGTTGCCGGGTATTGTCGGTCTTATTGCGGGCAGGCTCGTTACCGATTATGGCGTTCCTGCGTTCGCATTCGCAAAAGTTGGCGAACATTATGTGGGGAGCGGGAGAAGTATCGGTGGGTTGCACTTGGTGCAGGCTATGGAGAGTTGTGGCGATATTTTTTTACGACGCGGAGGACATCCACAGGCATGTGGTTTGACGATTGCAACGCAGGATTTGCTGCACACATTTCGAGAGAGCATGTCGCAATTCGCACGCACGCATTTTGGTGACGCACCACCTTCTGTCACGTTGCAGATTGACGCCGAACTTCCGCTTGAACATGCCGACTGGGCGCTTGTCGAGGCAATCGCGCGCTGTGCTCCATTTGGCGAAGGTAATCGTCCTCCGCTTTTTGTAGCGCGTAATGTCGAAGTGATCGCCGCCGAAACAATGGGTAGTACAAAGGCGCATTTGCGCATGAGTGTATTCGACGACACGCGAACCATGCGAAAAATAATCGGCTTTGGCTTCGGCGACTTCGCGGCAACGCTCAAGATGGGCGACCACGTTGACGTCGTGTATGCTGTGGAGGTGAATGAGTGGAAAGGGAGGCGGGAATTGCAATATCGAATTGTCGACATTCGTCTATGCTAAAGAGAGCAATCATGTATGCCGATGGTGGTGCGCGCGGCAATCCAGGGCCAGCAGCGGGCGGTGCGGTTTTGTTCGCAATCGCGGATGACGGCGGTTGTGGCGACGTTATCGCAACGACAGGAAAATTTCTGCCGCACGCAACGAACAATGTTGCAGAGTACACGGGCATCATCGTTGGTCTTGAAAAAGCGCGTGAGTTTGGCATCGATGACCTCGATGTGCGTCTCGATAGCGAACTTGCGGTCAAGCAGTTGAACGGCGTGTATCGCGTCAAAAATCCAGAGCTTGCAAAATTGTTCGTTGTTGTGCACAACCTCCGTACGCATTTTCGTCGAATTGTTTTCCGCCACGTGCGTCGCGAATTCAATAAAGCCGCCGACGCGGTCGTGAATATGACTATCGATGCCGCGCTCGGACTGTGATATATTAGGTGGTACCTTGTAGGAAGGTAGCTTGTAGACGGCTCATATGAATTTGTTTAGGGGGAAAAAACAAGAAGCGTTTCATGGCATGCTTGGTGTCGATCTGGGTCCGTCGGGCGTAAAAATTGTCGAGCTCACTCCTGAAAAGGGAAAAATGCGACTTTCAACGTACGGCTACTCCGAATATGCAGAGCCGAAGCCCGAAGCAATGGCATTTTTGGATGACGTCGATAAAACGGTGGAAGCGATAACACGCATTGTAAAAGAGTCGGGCATGAAGGCGACGAAGGCGATTGCGGCTTTGCCGAGCGCGATGGTTTTTCAGGCTATTATTACCATTCCACAACCGAAGAACGTCAAGGAAGATTTGAAAGCGCTTATCGAAACGCAAGCGGCAAAGTTGTTGCCATTACCGCTCTCGGAGATGATCTTAGATTCGAATGTGCTTGATAAGGATTTATTGCCGAAAGAAGAGGAAAGAGGAAAGAAAAAAGAGGAAAGCATGAGTCAGCAGCCTACCGACGAGGCGAGAAAGAACAAAAATATTCGCGTACTGATTACCGGTGCACCAAAAACGTTGGTTGGAAAATACGTAGAGATTTTTCGGCGATCAAAAATTGAGCTCGTGTCACTCGAAACAGAAGTGTTTGCACTGATTCGTTCACTCGTTGGGAATGATAAGTCGCGCATCATGCTCGTCGACATGGGGCACGTGCAGACGAACATTGCTATCGTCGACCGCGGTGTGCCGTATTTGCATCGGAGCACGCGGGGTGGTGGAGTCGACGTCACAAATGCGCTCGCACAAAGTACGAGCATGGCATTTGCCGACGCCGAGAGAATGAAGTGTGACCTAGGATTGCAGCAAGGAGGTGGAGAACCACCGAAGCTTGTGCAGACTGCACTTGCAAACATCGTGCATGAATTACGATATGCGATTGAGCTGTACGCAGCACAGGATTTTCACAGCAACACGACAGTTGAAAAAATTATTATGACGGGTGGCTCGGCGCACCTACCTGCTCTTGATACGTATTTGACCTCACAGTTAAATGTGAACGTGTACATTGGTGATCCTTGGGCGCGTATTGCGGCACCGCCGTCGTTGCGCCCTGTGCTCGAAGAGGTCGGTCCACGTTTTGCGGTTGCGCTTGGGCTTGCCATGCGTCAGAACGAGTCGTGATATGCAAAAGCATTCGCTCCTCATTGCTTCGTGCGACGCCGTGCTCGCAGGAATTTTCGTGCGGCGTTTTTCGCGTGAAGGTTGGGACGTTGTTGTCGTTGATGGCATAAAAGACGCCGAGTATAAGGCGGTGAAAATGCGACCGTCGATTTTTTTGTTTGACACGTCTTGCACGATCGATGTCGCACATGAAGTCAAGCGGCTTCGTGCGTTGCCCACGCTCCGCAAAACAAAAATCGTGTTACTTTCAGAACGAGCGGACATGTCGTCGATTCGTGCGGGACTTGCTGCAGGAGCGTCGGAATATGTGTTGACGCGGCATGTTATCCCCGCCGAGGTTGTGACGAAGATGAAGAAACTTATCGGAGCGTGATATAATAAAAAGGTTGTAGGTGGTAGCGTGTAGGTTATAGGGTCACTCACACTTACAAAAATATTATGTCTAAATTTGAGGTGCTTGCGATTGTGGGAGTCATGGGAATATTCGGCGTGATTGCCGGGGTCGCAGTCCTGAACGCGAGAGAGAGGGTGCGTGACACGGCACGACTTTCACAGATTCGTGATGTGCAAGAAGGGCTTGAGTCGTACTTTACCGATCATAGTGCGTATCCTGCAACGTCGGAACAGATTGCGCTTGGGCAGTCGACGTCGTTGTGCCTTTCAAATGATGGATTTGCGTGTACCGTTGCGCCGGAGAATGCGTACCTCGACGTCGTGCCGTCGCCGCCCGCATCAGGGTTGAAGGGGAAGTCGTCGTGCAGTGGTATTGCAAATGCGTATTGTTATGAGAGTGACGCTGCAGGTTATCGTTTGCAATTTGAGTTAGAGAGTGGGAATGCGCTTCTTCAGCTCACGAAAGGCGTGAACTGTGCAAACGAAACAAAACTTTTGCCGGGAGCATGCGCGGCATATAGTCATTAGCTTCGATATGGAAATAGCGTTTACGTGGATTGCGCTTGCGGCATTGCTCGGCATCGCAACAGGAAGTTTGGTGAATGCGTTTGTGCTTCGTGCAAAACGTGGCTTGCCTTTGATGTCGAAGAATACTTGTATTCGTTGCGTCGAGCCAATCGCATGGTTCGACTGCATTCCTGTATTGAGCTACGTCGCATTGCGTGGCCGTTGTCGAAAATGTAGCTCGGCGATTGAATGGCAATATCCTGCGGTCGAGATTGCGATTTCGCTCTTATTCGCACTTTTCGCTGCGCGCATAACTTTTGGCATTGGTATCCCCGATTTTGTTGACTCATCTGAGCTTTGGATTTTGTTTGTTCGTGATGCCGTCATTTCTGCGCTGCTCGTCGTCATTTTTCTTTACGACTTTCGTTTTTCCGTCATTCCCGACAAATTTTCGATCCCTGCAGTGTGTGCAGCGCTGGTCTTCAACCTGCTCATGGGCGCAAATCCCTTTGCCGTTTTTCTTGGCGGACTAACGATTGGCGCATTTTTCTCCGTACAGTTTTTGGTGTCGCAGGGCAGGTGGATCGGCGGCGGTGACATTCGTATGGGGCTCCTCATGGGGTTTTTGCTTGGGTTGCCACTCGGTATGGTCGCATTGTTTTTGTCGTATGTTGGTGGCGCATTTGCAGGAATTATTTTACTTGTTTGGAAGCATCGCCGCATCGACAGCCACGTTCCGTTTGGTACATTTCTTGCGGGTGCAACGGTTTTGACAATGATTTTTGGAGCAGGAATTTTGGAGTGGTATCTCGGTTTGATCTCTTGATCTAATCGTCGACGCGTGACCGAAGAAGTTTCGTGCGGCTGTGTAATTGTTTTTGGTGCAAGCGGCGTTCCTTCGATGCGCGAGTTGGTTTTGTTGCAAGACGACGTTTTACCGGCGTTAATGCTTTTGTGACAAGTCGTTCGAGACGTTCAATTGCCGTTTCGCGATTCCGTGACTGCTGACGTTCGTCGGAGGCCTGTAGCACCACTTCACCGTCATTATTTATTCGTGTCCGCAATGCATGGCGAATCATCGCTTTTTGTTTTTCATTGAATACGCGGGATGCATGTACACTCCAAAACAACTGCGCCTTTGTCGACGTTTTATTCACATTCTGTCCGCCGGCTCCCGACGAACGAACGTACACTAAACGAATCTCATTGACGGGGATGCTCACTCTCTCCTCCATATGCGAGTAGTGTACCATTGATGTATAGATTGAGTCCCGATCTCGAGGAGATCGGGACTGCACTGCAGGAGCTCATCTTTTTCTCCACAGAACCATTGATATGGGGTACGATATGGTCATTCTATGATACATGCCGAGGCAAAAAGTCGTATTGAAAAGTTGCGGGCGCTGATTGAAAAATATCGGTACGAGTACCATGTTTTGGATGTGCATACGGTATCGGACGCCACAAATGACGCGTTGAAACACGAGCTGTACACGCTCGAGCAACAATTCCCCGACCTCATTACTCCTCTTTCTCCGACGCAACGTGTGGGTGGCGAACCGCTGCCGAAGTTTTCAAAGGTGACGCATGCCGTACCGATGCTTTCCATGGAAGATGTCTTTACGGTGAACGAAGCGTGTGATTGGTTAGCACGCGTTGAAAAGATGGCGAATAAGCATGTGGACATTGCGTGCATGCCAAAAATCGATGGTCTTGCGGTTTCGCTTGTGTATGAGGACAGAAAATTGATGACGGCGGCGACGCGCGGAAATGGAAAAATTGGAGAGAACGTGACGATGAATGTGCGGACGATCGAGTCGGTACCGCTTATGTTGCAGGGTGACATGAAGGGGAGGGTCGAGGTGCGAGGGGAGATTTACATGACACGTAAGGATTTCGCAGCGTTGAATCGTCGTCAACAAAAATCGGGTGAAGCGCTATTTGCAAATCCGCGGAATGTATCGGCGGGAAGTATTCGTCAACTCGATCCGAAAATTGTCGCGACGCGACCACTGCGGTTTTTTGCATGGGGACTTGTAGCGAATGCGGGGCAATCAACACACATCGAAGGGTTGGAGCGTTTACGCGACATGGGTTTTGCGACGAGCCCGTTTGTGTATGCGAAAGATTTTAATGACATAAAAAAGTTTTTTGGTGACATGGAGAATAAGCGTGAGAAACTCGACTATTGGATTGACGGTGTGGTGTTGCGTGTGAACGACGTAAAAACATTTGACGGTCTTGGTGTTGTGGGAAAAACTCCACGTGGTCTTGTAGCATGGAAATTTGCGGCTGAAGAAGCGACGACACGTGTGCAAAGTGTGGAGTGGTCGGTGGGAAGAACGGGGGCGCTGACGCCTGTCGCAACGGTTGCGCCGACGTTTATTGCAGGAACGACGGTGACGCACGCAACGCTTCATAACGCCGACGAAATTGCACGGCTCGGACTCAAACTCGGCGACACTGTTGTGCTCACAAAGGCGGGCGATATTATTCCAAAGATAACGAAGGTAATGACCGAGCTGCGCGACGGCAAAGAGAAAGTCATCATGATTCCGGAGAAGTGTCCCGTGTGCGGGTCTCCTATTGAACGTCGACAGGATGAGGTTGCGCTGTTCTGCATGAACAGCACTTGCTTCGCGCAGGAGAAAGAGCATGTGCTGTACGCCGCTCGTGCATTCGATATTGATGGACTTGGCGACAAGATCGTGGAGCGACTTGTTGAAGAGGGGCTGCTTTCGTCACCACCCGATATTTTTCGTCTGCAGGAAGGGGATCTCGCTCTGCTCGACCGGTTTGGCGACGTGTCCGCAAAAAAACTTGTCGATGAGATTGCAAAAAAGAAAATTATTGATCTCGATAAATTTATTCTCGGACTCGGCATTCGTCATGTCGGTGCGCAAACCGCATTTGCCCTTGCTCGTGCATTTGGAACGCTGGAGGTGTTTGTTTCTGCAACGGCTGAGCAATTGGTCGCTATTCCTGATGTGGGTGAGATTGTTGCGAAATCAATCTCCAAATTCTTGCGGAGCCCACAGTCGCACCTTCTTTTTGACGCATATCGTGATGTCGGCGTCATTATACGAAAGGCGAAAACCATCACACAAAAACTCGCAGGGAAAACATTTGTATTCACAGGAACACTCTCGCTGCTCGAGCGCGAGGCCGCAAAAGAGAAAATTCGTTTGCTTGGGGGATCTGTCTCGGGTTCTGTGAGTAAAAAAACAGACTACGTTGTTGCGGGCGAGAATGCAGGTTCTAAGCGTGACGACGCACATCGCCTTCACGTCCCGATCTTGCGGGAGGACGAATTTATGCGTATGCTCGGCGAGTAGTTGAGTGCCCTCCTCACGACCTAAAATAAATATGGATATCCAAAGAATCGCATCACTTTCCCGTTTACAATTAACAGAAGACGAAGAGACGATGATGGCGGCACAGCTGCCAGAAATTTTGGCATACGTCGGCAAGCTGCAGGAAGTTGATACGTCAAATGTTGACGTCAAAGCATATTTGACGACGGCCACCAATGTACTCCGAGTCGATGAAGCGTTTCTTGTCGACGATGCACATCGAAAAATGTTGATCGATGCGTTTCCTGAAAAAACGGGCGATGCGCTAAAAGTCCCTGGAGTTTTTGAATAAGTATGGTACGTTTTACATTAGCAAAAGAAATTCGTGATCGCATTCTGTCTGGCGCAGTCTCTGCGGTCGACGTTACGCAAGCGGTGCTCGACGATATTCATGCACGCGACGAGAACCTCGGTGCGTTTTTGGAGACGTTCGACATTGAGGCGCTTGCGGCAGCGAAGGCAATCGACGACATGCGAGAGAGGGGCGAGGAGCTACCCTTGCTTGCCGGCGTTCCCGTTGCCATAAAAGACAATATGCTTTGTGAGGGGCATATTGCGTCTGCGGGTGCAAAAATTCTCGGTGAACATCGTTCGGCGTATACCGCGACTGCAGTGCAGAAATTACGTGACGCAGGTGCAATTGTCATTGGCCGCACGAACATGGACGACGCCGCAATGGGTTCGTCGACAGAAACAAGCGCATGGCAAAAAACGTATAATCCGTGGAATACGGAAAAAATTCCCGGAGGCTCTTCTGGCGGTTCGGCGGTGGCGGTTTCCGCAGGTTTCGTTCCGCTGGCTCTCGGCAGCGACACAGGCGGCAGCATTCGTCAGCCTGCGGCAATGTGTGGTGTTGTGGGTGTGAAGCCGAGTTACGGTCGCGTTTCGCGTTACGGGCTTATTGCACTTTCGTCGTCGCTCGATCAAATCGGTGTTTTCGCACATACCGTTGACGACGCTCGCCTCGTACTTTCCGTCATCGAAGGTCGTGACGATAATGATGCAACTTCCGTTGATCTTTTGGAGCCACCTACCCCCTACAACCTACCCCCTACAACCTTTGCCAATTTGCGCATTGGCATTCCAAAAGAATATTTCATCGACGGCATTGACCCTGACGTACGGGCAAGAGTCGAAGAAGCGATTGACGTCATGAAGAAGAACGGCGCGACGATCGTTGACGTGTCGTTGCCACTTACACCGTACGCATTACCGACGTATTACATTATTCAGCCCGCAGAAGCGTCGAGCAATCTTGGGCGGTACGATGGTATACGCTATGGCACACGGGGTGACGGTGGGTTGAACGAAAGTTATTTTGACGCACGTGGCAAGGGGTTTGGTGCAGAGGTGAAACGCCGTATTTTGTTAGGCACGTTTATTTTGTCGGCAGGGTATTACGACGCGTACTACAAAAAAGCATTGGCGGTGCGGACGGCGATTCGAAAAGAATTTGACGATGTGTTTGAGCAGGTCGACGTGATCGTAAGTCCGACGTCGCCGTGTGTTGCATGGAATATGGGTGAAAAATTCAACGACCCGATCGCGATGTACTTAGCAGACATTTTTACGGTGTCGGCGAACATCGCAGGCATCGCAGGGGTTTCTGTGCCGTGCGGATTTGCCCATGACCTTCCTGTTGGCCTTCAGTTTTTGGCGGGTGCCATGCACGACGAAAAAGCACTTGCTGCCGCCGCGGCGTATCAAGCGGTCACCGATTGGCACACGGTGACGCCGAGTACGTGACGACGAAGTCAACGGGATATTGCCGTCTCTTCGTTCGCACCGACATCCGATAAATTTTTTGCTATTCTCTTGTCGTGATACAAGAAGTTGCTCTGTACTATCCCTTTTAATGGTTCTTTGTTTACTCGAAATTTATCGGGCCGGCACTCACTCATCGTCGACAATATCCCGTTGACTTCTATGATCCCATATTTCACGTGGCAAACGATTGCATTCGGTCCCATAACACTCTATGTGTGGGGCATGTTTGTTGCGCTCGGATTTTTGACGGGAGCGTTTGCGGCGGCACAGTACGCAAAAAGTCGCGGGGATGATCCCAAAATTATTTACGACCTCGCAGTATGGATGGCGGTAGCGGGAATGATTGGTGGGCGACTCGGCCACGTACTGTTTTACGAATTTCCGTTTTACGCTGCGCACCCTCTTGAAATTTTCGCCATTTGGCACGGTGGCATGTCGATGTTTGGTGGACTCATCGCGTGTGGGATTGTCGGCATATGGTTTTTGCGCCACAGAAACGTCGACGTCTGGCGTTACGTCGACACGGCTGCGTTTGGTCTTCCATTTGGCATCGCGATTGGCCGCATTGGCTGTTTCCTTATTCACGACCACCCCGGAACGGCGACGGACTTCATTCTCGGCGTGCAGTATCCCGACGGTGTCGTGCGCCACGATCTCGGACTGTATGAAGCGTTGAACGGACTTGCGATGGCAGTCGCATTTTTGCTGTTCCTCCGCTATGCGAAAAGTCCGCACAGTTCGTTACTCGCTACTCATTACTCACTACTATTCGCCATTTGGTACGGCACATTCCGTTTCGTGATGGATGCCTATCGTATAGTCGACACGCGATATTTTGGTGTCACCCCAGGGCAATATTTCGGCCTACTCCTCGCGATTTTTGGTATTATAGGCCTTGTGTGGATAAACAGGAGGCAGAAGGCGAGGGAAGTGCTAGAATGAGATCGTGATCACTGAATCAGCATTTTTGTAATAATATGACTGAAGATATTCGCCACGATGAGGATGTGCACGCCGAGAGTCATTCGCATATTCCCGAGTTGCATCACGAACCACACCACGCACCGCATTCCGCACCACGCGACATGGGTTTTTTTGACGGAAATCCGAAAATGATTTTCGTGTTTGGACTTGTTGCAGGAATTGCGTTGACGTATTTGGGCGGTGATTTGTCGTCGTTTAATTCTCGTGCACAAGCAGCGGGAAGTGGAGACGTTGCAATTGTCGCAGATGCAGGAGACACCGCAGCGGCAGCAGACACAACGCCAAAGGTTCTCGCAGCCGTTACGGACACCGACCATATTCGTGGTGACATCAAAAAAGCAAAAGTCGTCATGATAGAGTACTCCGACTATCAATGCCCGTTCTGCGAGCGTCACCACCCAACCATGAAGGCGCTTGAAGAGAAATACGGTAACGACGTCGCATGGGTGTATCGTCACTTCCCGTTGTCGTTTCACCCGAACGCAAAACCCGCTGCACTTGCTGCGGAGTGTGCAAGCGAGCAGGGAAAGTTTTGGGAATTTACCGACGCAATGTACGTGAGTCAGGACAAGCTTGGTGCAGGCTTTTACACAGAAACAGCAAAGGGGTTAGGACTTGATATGACGAAGTTTCAAGGTTGTGTTGACACATCAAGGTACGCCTCGGTGGTAAATGGCGACCAAAAGACGGGCGCAGCAGCAGGCGTCAATGGTACTCCCGCAACATTCATCAACGGCCAGCTTGTCTCCGGCGCAGTCGACCAGTCGACGTTTGAGGAGTTGATTGACGCAGCGTTGGCGAAGTAGAAGGTAATTATCGTGAAACAAAAACAGGGTCGATATGAGACCCTGTTTTTTTATACTACACCCTGCAAGCTACGACCTACAGCCTGTGTTATCTTCGTTTCGGATCGTAGCGATATGCAGGGGACGAATCCTCGTCGTCGATCCGCACACCATCTCGCATTGCGGGTTTTGATGTTGCATGCTGCGGGCGCGGGGAATGTGAGGGGGCACGGCTTGCTGCGTAAGCGGGGCGACCACTCGATGGTGCTCGCGATGCTCCGCCCGTCGGCGTTGGTCGTTGACCAAATCCGCGTTGTCGGCTGGAGGTGCGTTGTGCGGGGTGTCCTCCTCGGGACGTTCCACCGCGGCGTTCCATGGGTTCTCGTCCTGCAGGAAGCATGACTGCTCCTGCTTCGGCACGGTGACGGCCCGTAACAGGGAGCTTGGTACGAATAAGGCGCTCGATAGCGCGAATGTCGTTTGTTTGGTCGGGCGTCGCGAATGAAATCGCCTTGCCTTCTTGCCCTGCGCGGCCGGTGCGTCCAATGCGGTGTACATAGTCGTCGGAATTGTCGGGAAGGTCGAAGTTGACGACAAGGCTGATTCCTTTGACATCAATGCCGCGCGCAGCAATGTCGGTGGCAACGAGGACACGGTAACGGCCACTCTTGAAGCCTTCGAGTGCTTCGCGACGTTGTGCAAGCGAACGGTTTGCGTGAATTTCCGCGGCGGTGTGACGTAAATCGCGGAGCGCTTTGCAAATCTTTTTCGCGCCATGTTTGGTGCGCGAAAACACGAGCACCGTTCCCATGTTTTCTTTGAGGAGCTTGAGGAGCAGGTCGAGCTTTGCGGCTTTGTCGACGATAAACACTTCTTGGCTCACGCGCTCGGCAGTCGTTCCTTGCTGGGCGACTTCGACGCGCACAGGCATTGCCATGTGCTTTGCGGCAATCGTCACGATGTCCGCAGGCATCGTGGCCGAGAACAGCATGGTTTGACGCTTTTTTGGAACTGCTTCAAGAATACGATTGATCTGTGGCGCGAAACCCATGTCGAGCATGCGGTCTGCTTCGTCGAGTACGAGAATAGAAACGCTATCGAGTTTGACCGTGCGCTGCTCCATGTGGTCGATGAGTCGTCCGGGAGTTGCAATAATGATGTGCGGATTTGCCCCAAGCTGACGTTTCTGCTTGGCAATGTTTTCGCCGCCAATGAGCACAGCGGTGCGCATGCCCATGCCTCGACCGAGGCGCTGCAGTGCCTCGTCGACCTGAATGGCAAGCTCGCGGGTAGGCAAAATAATCAAGCCGCGACCCTTATGCTGGGCGAGGCGTTGGATCATGGGGATGCCGAACGCGAATGTTTTGCCGGTACCGGTTTGTGCGATACCGATGATGTCTTTCCCTTCGATTGCGACCGGAATGGCTTTGTGCTGAATGGGGGTTGGTGTGGTGAGCTTTTGCTTTTCGAGAATGTCGAGAAGAGTCTTCGCGATACCCAAACCAAGAAAGCCCGTTGTTTCGGTGGTCATGTACAAAAATTAGGTGAATGATGGCTTGACCAGAACCCTGGATCATCGCCACCATGCTGTGCGAAAAGGGGTTCAAAGCCGCACTTCGACAAGCTCGGTGCCTGCGGGGCGGTAAAATCAAGACAAAAGTGTAGCACACTATCTACATTTCTTCAAATAACACCGTACTTACCGCGCGTTCAATGCGGGCGCACTCCTTTTCAATAGTCGGGCCATCGTATTCTCCTGCATGCATGTGGCCTTCGCCGTAACTGGGCTGTTTTTGGTCAAGATGGACGTCAAAAGTGATGTTTTCGCCTCGGTCAGTGGCATAGAGGTGAAAACGAGGATAAAAGCCCTTGGTAAGACGGAGGACATAGCTCGACTCATGGGATTTTGGATCGACAAAAGGGGAGTACCCCGCCCGCCGGAGGACATTGACGACATTCGAAATTGCAGCTCTGGGGAAGGTGAGTTTCATAGTGGTGAACGACGATACAAGCCAAAAAGGCCGGTACCGTGGACAAGAGGTGACACGGTCACGTCAAAGTTTTTTGATGCGGTCTTTTGGTCGGTGATTTCATTTTCTGGAAGGTCATCAATAAAAGTGGCGTTGGCCATGTCGATTTTCCATGTGGTACCGATCATGCTGTTTTTTGCTTGGAGTGCTTGCTGCAACAATGATGTGTTGTTATTGATGCGCGTGCCACGACCACAGTCGGTAGTGACGGTTTCGCTTGGGTAGTTATTTGCGCGCCACACAGGTTTTACGGTGAGTGTTCCGTCCTGGTAAGACGCAACACCAGTGAGTGTACCGTCGTGGGAATCGGAAACGCTGCATGAGGGGTTTGGGCAAATGCTATTACTTTCTGTGTCGTATGCGCATGAAAAACGATCATCGACATACGTAACGTCACCTTCGATTTCGTACTGATCTTCATGGCGGCGAATAAAGTGTAACCTGACTGTTGCAGCACCAGAGGGGCCATATGCAAGTTCAGGCAACTTTTCAAATTGCCAACCCGCAATACCCCAAAACTCGTCAGGGAGGTCAGACTGTGTCGTACATCCTGCACCAAGCAGAAAGAGTGGGAATAAAAGCAAGAATAGCAGTTTGTTCATATGCATGCAGTATACAACACTATGCACTGACAGTGCGTAGTGTTGATTTTAACTAAAAACAAAAAAAGACCGCGTTAGCGGTTATTTTTTGGTCGGGCTGGCGGGATTTGAACCCACGGCCTCTTCGTCCCGAACGAAGCGCGCTACCATCTGCGCTACAGCCCGATGTCGCAACAGCGTACAACTTTGTAAATTTTTTCGCAATCGGGTACCCTTTGCCGCGTGGAAGGATCGCATAGTGGCCTAGTGCGCACGCTTGGAAAGCGTGTGAACCGCAAGGTTCCGAGAGTTCGAATCTCTCTCCTTCCGCCATCCCACTTCGCCCTTAGGGCTACGTTAGGGATTTTCCAATCGGGCCATGGCGCAGTGGTAGCGCGCTTGCATGGGGTGCAAGAGGCCGTGGGTTCAAGCCCCACTGGCCCGACCAGGCCGTCGAACGGCCTAAAACTATTTAATGACTTCAGAAATCCGTCGCATGAGCGGCGGATTTTTGTTACAAAAACCCTAGCAAAAAAATGTAGGGCGCCCTGTTTTACGAGAGCGCCCGAGAGGGACGAGGTGTGACACTGGACATCTTTGTCTTTTTTTGGTAGCTTACAAAAACTGGAGGTTCTCTTGACACGATTCATTGGAGAAATGGCATTTCTTTGCTTCGCTTTCCTCATTGCACAGCTTCTCGCTCTTTCGATGATGTCCTTTGCGGTATTGCTCGGCGATAAACAGTGGAGTGCCTATAACGTTGTGATGGTTGGGATTGGTCTTACGGCGATGTTTTATCTGGAACGCATCTCAGCAAGACTGTCCAGCTCGGACACTTCGCTCAAGATCCCCGACGATGGTCGCCGCCGCGCGCCGTAGCCACGCCCTCTTCGCTGCTGTTTCCATTTGGGGAACGGCAGCGATTGTTTTATACTTCTCCCGTATGTCCTACTGGCTTTTGAAAACCGATCCTGACACCTACAGTTGGGGTGATTTGGTGAAAGAAAAAAAAACACAGTGGAGCGGCGTGCGCAACTTTCAGGCGCGGAATTTCTTGCGAAGCATGAAGGCGAATGATGTTGCACTCATTTATCACAGCATGGAGGAGCGGAGCGTGGTTGGCATTGCCCGCATTGTGAGTGGACCGTACGTTGACCCGAACGATGATAGATGGACAGTGGTTGACGTTGCCGCATGGAAACCGCTTACGAAGCCCGTCACACTTCTGCAAATCAAAATGCGGCCATCGCTCAAAAACATGTTGTTGGTGACGCACTCGAGGTTGTCGGTCATGCCGCTGACGCTCGGGCAAGCGAAAGCGGTGTTGAAGATAGGGAAGACGGAACTTGAAAAATAAATAACAAGTAAATAACAAGTCCCGATCTCGGGGAGATCGGGACTTGTTATTTAGAACGCAAGGTTCGTATCGATATTGGTGATGGATGATTCCTCATTTTCACGGTCGTAATCGGCAGTGCTCGTCACGTCGTCACCGAATTCGTAGTTCCCGTAGAAGGCATCGGAAATATCGTCGATTTGGCGGTTCCATGTGCTACCGTAGAGTGCGATTGCCGTTGCTTCGCTGTCGATAGGGCGAAGCACACCACCGCGAGTCACGGCATACACCGTGTTGACGGTGATGAACTTTACCATGCGTGTTCCGGGGTGGTAGGTAATGTTGCGGCCGAGGGTGAGTGACGCCATGAAGTCGTCGCTTACAACCACAACGTCGTCAAAATTTTCGTACCATGTAAAGAATACTTTCTCGTTCGGGAATGCGTGGCGCTTGCTGTCGAAGTCGGCGTAAAAGTACACAGCCTTGCATGGGTCGTTCACGTCCGCGCCTTCGCTGCATGCCAGTTTGACGAGATTTCCCGCTACGGCGTCGCCCTCCTCGTTCGTGACATCTTCTTCCTCGGCAATAATTTCATCGTCGACAATAACTTCTTCGTCATCCGTCACCACTGCTGTGGAGAGCGTCGCTGTTGCTGTGCCGCTCGCGCTATTTCCTGCTGCATCACGACACGTCACGACCACCGTTGCGGTTGCGCCGCTACTAAATGTATAAGATTTTGACGCTGCGCCGTTTGCAATAGTCATCGTTCCTGCCGACGCACCGTTGATGTACAGCGTGCACGAACTCACCGCAATGTTGTCTGCTGCTGTTGCGCTTATTGTTCGTGCGGTGCCAAGTGTGAATGTTGTGGGGGAGGGGGTGCCGACGGTTGGGGCGGTGGTGTCGACGACCTCTGTGCCGCTTACCGTAAATGTTGCGTCAGCGCTACTTCCGTAATTGCCTGCTTCGTCAACACAATGAGCGTAGGCATAAAAGTCGCCCGTCTCGGTAAACGTGTACGACGCCGACCATAGAATTATCATAGGGTCGAACGTTGCAGATACGGAGGCGTAGGAGGAAATTGCGGTGTGGAATCCTGCAAGGACTTCATCGTTTTCCTGAATAATAAGTGAGCATGAATCTATGCCCGACGCATCGCTTCCCATGAACGAGAACGTCGACGCTGTTCCCGTGTCGTTGATATTTGTGGTGACTGCGCCGATGGTAGGCCCTGTGGTGTCGGCAAGAGAAACGACGAAGTCAATCGCGGCATCTGCACCACGATTTCCTGAAAAGTCGTAGCAGGAAACATTACCGTCGAACGACTCGACAGTGTCGAATGTGTACCCGCCGGTAAATGTGCCGTTTGCGTCTGGATCGGTGAGCTCGACAAGAGGATCGCTGTCACGCTCAAAGTAACATACATCAACGCCACTGCCGGCATCTGTTGCCGTAACGCTGAAAAGTGTTGCGTGGAGGTTGTCGGCAGATGTCGGGGTGAATGAGCCGACGATCGGGCCGGTAAGGTCGACAAAAATTGTTTGTGTAACGGTTGAGTTTGCACTTCCGTACGAATCAACCGCGTAAAGCGAAATCGTGTGACTTCCTGCCGAAAGTGCCGCGGTTGTGTAGGAAAGTGCAGACGTTGCCGTCCATGCACCAGAGTCAATGCGGATGTAATAAAGAATTTCTCCACCCGCTTCGTCTGTGACCGCGCTCCATGTGACAATCTGTGCTGTTGTTCCGCTGTAGATCGTGCTGGTCGTGGTAGCGGTGCTGTTGAATAAGACGCTACTAAATTCGGTTGGTGCCATGCCATCGTAGCGACGAACAGTTCCTGCGTAGCTCACCGCAAGGCGATTTGTGCCAAAGTTTTTTACGCCGTTCCACGTCGTGTTAATCCATGTTCCTGTAGATGCAATACTCCACGTTGCACCGCCGTCGGACGTTTCGTATGCGCCGTCGTTCGAGGCAACGAGTGTCCCTGTGCTCACCCCGGTGTTCATGCTAATCCCGTTCACGTTGTCCCATGTTCCGAGGCCGGAAATGGTGACGCCGCTCCACGTTGTGCCGTTACTTTTTCGTACCACACCGTCGGCACCGCCTGCCCAAATGCTCGACATGCTTGCCATAGAAACACAAAGCAGCGTTGCGCTGGTGCCAGAAGTCTGTGCTGCCCATGTTGTGCCGTTGTAGTATAAGACTGTTCCACTTGTACCAACGGCATACGCAGTAGTGCTGTTCCATGTGGTGACGCCGCGGAGTGATGCCGTTGTCCCCGATGTACTTGGTGTCCATGTTACACCCCAGTCTGTGGACTTGAGAATCGTGCCGCCTGAACCAACCGCGAATGTTGTGCCTATCGTCCCCATACTGACGCTATACAGCAGTGCCGTTGATCCACTCGCTGTTGCCGTCCACGTCGCACCGCTGTTGCTCGAGTAGAGAATGACACCACTGTCGCCAACTGCAACGGCATGTGCGCCTTCCATGTCGACACTATTCAATCGCGTTGCGACGATAGGCGTTATTGTCGACCATGTGCTCCCATAGTTTGTACTGCGAATAATTTTGCCCGAGTTTCCAACAGCGAGCGCCGTACTTGAATATGCATCGACGCCGTTGAGAATGGTTGTGTTGCCAGAAGATGGCGAGTACCAGCTTGCGGCGTGGGCAGGGGAAGAAAGAAAAAAGAGGAATGAGGAAAGCACCACGAAAAGTGTTTTGATCGCATGGTTTGCAATGCGCATATCGAAAAATAAGAAATATTGACTTTATAATAACACAAAGAACCCGATAGAATCGGGTTCTTTGTGTGACGTGAGGAGAGGAGGGGTGTGGATAAGTATGTGGGCTGCTCAGGTGCCCACATCGCTAAAGCACGTCGTCGATTGACGATACGCTCGCGGTGACGTCGCTCACGTTGTAGTCGCTTACTGCGTCGATAATGGTGCCGAATGAGTAGTTGCCGTAAAATGCGTCGGAAATATCGTCGACCATCGTGGTGTTCCAGTGCGTGCCGTAGAGCGACGCGGCGATTGATTCCGTCGTGATGCCGCGCAGCTCCCCGTTTTCTCCAACAGCGTATACCGTGTTGACGGTGATGAATTTCACCAATCGTGTTCCGGGGTGATAGGTGACGTTATGGCCAAGAGTGAGCGACGCCATGAAGTCATTTGTCACGACAATCACGTCGTCAAAATCGTTATACCATGTGAAGAAGACGGCTTCGTTCGGAAATGCGTGACGCTTCCCGTCGTCGCCGTAATAGTAGACGGCACGGCACGGGTCGTTGACGTCGGCGCTGCTTCCACATTGCATCTTTAGGAGCGTGCCTTCGCTTGCCGTGCTCGACGGTGGGGCGGTGGATGTCGCTGCAGCAACGGTTACCATTGCGGAACTGCCGCTTGTCGAATTTCCTGCGGCGTCAGAACAACGTGCATAAACAGGAAACGTGCCACTCGCACTGAACGTGTAGGTTTTGTGTGCCGTGCCGCCTGAAAGCGTCATGCTTCCTGCGCTCGAACCGCTCACGTACAGGGTGCAGCTCGTGACGCCAACCGTGTCGCTATACAGGGCAGAAAAAACAACGGCGATGT
>CALRHD010000008.1 GCA_943359325.1 Candidatus Uhrbacteria bacterium
TGGTACCCAGCGTGCCGCTGCCGTTCTTCATCTCTTCTGTCTGGAAGAAGACAAGGCTACTCGGGTCGACTTGGCCGCACGGGATGTGCACGGTCTTGCCCTTCACTGCCCATTCGGGCTCGATCGGGGCAGCATCACCGTCGATCATAAGGGCGGAGGCCGAGGTGGCCAGCACGTCGCCGATGGTGCCACCTGCAGAACGGTAGGCGGCGAGGACTGCGGCTTCGGAGGGAAGGGACGCGAGGAGGGTAACGGTGGTCATGGTGGACTCCTGTGAAATCCCGTTGTACGGGGTGGGTAGTGATTTTCAGTGGGAAAACGACGTCAGGAGAGGTTCCTGACGACAAGGGAATGTACCACAAAGCTCACTCATCGTCAACGCCAAATCCCGCCCATGAGAGCGGGATTCAGCTGAAGCCGAGGGTTACGCAGGTTGGTGGTGGACTCGACGGGAGTCGAACCCACGCCCTCTGGATGGCAATCCCGATATGCTACCGTTACACCACGAGCCCAAGCGTTCCTCGGCATGAAAAACAAATTCCAACTCCCGAAATTGGGAGTTGGAATTAGTGCCACCCAGAATTTGCCCATTAAGAGCACATCAGGATCTGCAACAATCCTAATCGATTGTATCGACTTGTGTCAAATTTTTCTGTGGATATTATTCCACCACCGCTCCTTTGCCTTCTGCATTTTCATCTGTCGTAAGGTCGGTGGTAAGCGCATCGGCGGTAAGCTGAATGGAAGAGTGCGTCACACTGTCGGTTGCACGGAGGGCAGAGCCAGAAAGGAGTTTGAGGAATGTGCCGACGTCACCCGTGCTTGGAGTGACGCGAACAGAGAATGTGGCGTTTATGACACCCGCATCGTCGGCGATATTGGTGATTGCCCACGAAATGGTGCGCGAGGCGTCATCGTATGCAACAGTACCAAGACCCGATCTGGCGTCGCCAACCCAAGTAACGCTTGGCGGTAATGTTGCGGTGGCCCGAACATCGTTCAGTGCATGTAGACTATTGTTCATGCTCCACTCAATGCGATATGCCGTCGTTTGCCCCACCTTTGGAGGCAATGGACCGTCGCCAATCGGCGCGCCATCGTCGGTGTAATACCGTGCAGCAGACGTAAATGTCGTATCAGAATTGAGGGTCACGGTTATCGGCTGACTTTGGATCGTGACGCCGCCCACAGTGGCATGAACGACCACAGTGAATGTTTGTGCATCATCTGTAGAAAGCAGCGCTTTGACAGGAAACATTGCGTTACGCATCTTATTTTCCCCCGCAGCAAGAGAGCCGAGCGTTTTTGTGTCCCATAAAATACCATCAGCCGTCAACCTTCCACCGTCAAGCGTTGCGTCATGCCACAAAATCGGCACCGCACCATCTGCACTCGTAAAGTCAAGCAAAAGCGAGAGATCATTCATGTCCGTTGTGCCCGTATTGGTATAACCGGCTGTTATGCGAAGTGGATCACCTGGGTCGATACTCACGTCACCGCTCGCACCGTTTGCGACAAGTTGAAGACGAAGGCCGTTGCCCGCAACATCGGTAAAGATCTGCGCTTCCGACTGCGTCAGCGTATCTTCGCCACGCAAAAGCGTCGCCGCAGCACCAATCTGCTGCACATCAACAACATCAGCCGTAAATGAACCGACGATCGTCACCACCCGTGTGACGCTGGGCGCAATGTCGCCCAAAACCCATGTGGGCGCCGTGCCCGGATCGAGGACTGGCGTACTGCTTGTCATGTAAAAACCGCTTGGCAACGTGAGATGCAATCCTGCACCGTTTGCAGGAAGCTCTCCTGTGTTTTCAACGGTAAACACATACGTCGCCGACTCTCCGGGATGCATTTTCTCGGGTCCTTCCGCCTTCAACGTGACGACACTCGTGTTGGTGGTAATGGCCTGTGTCGCCACTTCGTCAAAATCTGCATTAAAATTCGCCGGGCGGTACGTCGCAAGCGCCTGCAGCGTTGTCACCGATGGAACTCTCGAGAGCCATGTCCCCTGCACCACAATGCTTCCCTCCCCCTTTTGCGGAATACTGCCAATATTCCATGATAATTCGTCGATATTTGTGGGGCTCGGCTCCATCTCCAACACCACAAACGCATCGGGCAAATTGACGTCGATCGCAAGCGCCGCAAGCGGTACACGGGCAGTATTTATGTAGTGAAGTGTCACCGTTGTTGGCATGCCGCTCACAATATCGTGCGGCACATCGAACGTCATGGTGAGAGGGTTTTGCGACGCCCCCGCAAAAAATTTGAAGTACACAAAATAACTCCCGTACGCCACAATGGCGACAGTAGCAAGCACGATAACCGTACGCATCAATATCCGTGTAACGGGAGAACCGCCACGCTCCATTGTCGACAGGTCGTCACGTTCGTCGCCGTAAATCGCGGCAAGTCCGTCTGTAATCGCCTGTTCGTCCGGCGCCGCGTCCGGTTTTTCGTGGTGCTTTTGGTTCATATTATGGCTTTTCGACGAGAATGCGGAAAAACGCATCTGTTGCATTGTTGACCGTTACAGGAGAAGAATTGAGACCTTCATGCGAAGACCATACAACAGGCATATCGGGAGGGAACGACACGGAGACATTCGTCACCCGCGTATCAGCACCCGACTGTTTTTGCACGAATAGCGTGTAGGGCACAACGTTACGAATGCCCAAACGCTCCTTTGCCGCAGCCCACAACCCGTGATTCTCGTTCTCAAAAATCCCTCGTGGTAAGCGGTACGTCACATGTACCACCTGCGTTTCCCCTGGCGCGGTCTGCATCCAATTTCCAAACACTGTCTTGCCGTTTTCTGTCCACACGTCTGTTCCCGACTGCACATCCTTGTCGACCGCCGACATGGCAAGCTGCAAATCTTCGTCGACACCGAGCGGGACGTCGGACGTTTCAAACGCGCTCTCGGGTGGCGCCTCAAACCCATCAACCGACACAAGTTCACTGCCTTCCGGCACATACAACCGAAGATAATCAACATTATTGCGACCGCTAAAGAGCGCATTCGCAATGCCATGATGCACTTTCGTAATCGTGAGCGTGTTCGTCACCGATCCGTCTTCGTCCACGGTCACGTCGACATCAATATTCTGGTCGATAACCGCGTCGGTCTTGCCTCCACCCAAGTTCGTGTTCACCACCATGAGATAGTCACCACCTGTTTGCTTCATGGCACCTGACCAACCCAAATCTTGTACCGCAGCCTGTAAGTTGTCGTTCGTAAAATACAATTGGATATTTTTCTGCTCAAACGACGAACCTACAAGGTCGAGCACCTCCAAAAATGTCTGCATATCGGCCTTTGCAATACGATCGAGGAGTATAGGTGCCAAATCGCCAATAAATGCTTTTGGTGCGTTTTCAACTTTGTCATACTCAAGCTCAACGATTTTTTGCGCTTCGAACATAAAGTTCTCGGCGTCAATCGTACGGCCATATTTTGGCATGTCAACTGGCCCGAGAATCTTCAACAGCTCAACAACAAACGTCGCATTCACCGCAATGACGCCGTCAGTCGAAGGACCGCTCGCGTTTTCGTAAAACCATTGCAGCTTGCGCGCCGACGTCGGGAAGTCGGGGAACCAGTTGGCGTCTTGCATTTCCCAACGCGGGTCAATAATCGAAAGCGGGCTTGGCGACGCAACAAATTTCGTAAGCTGACCCTGTACATCGTAGCTGCCGCCACCCGGAATGCGCATGTCTGCAATTGCACCATGACGAACGTCGACCTCGGCAAAACTGCCAATGAACCCGCCTGTTGGGCGCAGCTCGGTCGGGTTTTGGAATGCCACAAGATAACGCATGGCGCCATCACCACCAAGCATCGTCGCAAGCGCATGAGCAAACGACGTAAATTCATGGAGTGCCGCCGTTAATCGTGGCGCATAGTTTTGAAGGCTTAGGACACGATCTGCATATTCGGAAGGAATGACATTCGCATCAACGTTTGTGAGCGCGAGAGCGGCAACGTCGGCATGCGGCAGGGCGGCGTCAACGGCCGTGGCGAGGAGTTCGAGCTTGGTGACGACGTCGATCGCAGCTTGAGGCGCGATTGTGTCAGCGGCAACGCTCATGATAGACGCAATAGTGGAAAGTTCACGCCCCGCAGTAATGAGTCCTGAAACGGATTGATATGTGCGATTTGTCTGCGGCATGACGCTAACCACAGTCGCAATTACTGCGTGCATGTCACTTAATTCCTTTTGCGCGTCGGTAAATTTTGTCGTGGCGCGAGAGAATTGGTCTTCCGCAACGTCGTACCGCGCATCGGCAAACGCCAAAGCACCGCGCGTCACGTCATCTATTGCCGCACGACCAACTGCGGAAATGTCATCAGCCTTCCCCGCCGCACTTCCCGCACTCTGCATCGCTTGCAACGGCAATACGAGCACAAATGACAACACCATAAAACCCGCAAGCGCACGCTGCCAATGAAACGGCGCAGGCTGTAGAGGCTGGTCTTGTACCAGCCCTATTGAAACGAGAGAGAGAACAGGCGGCTCTGCTTCCTCAACGACATCCTCAACTGCCGAAAAATCGAGGAGGTCGTTAAGATCAACAGCAGATGCGGCAGGCATATGGAGAGAAACTGCAGCAGATGCCGACCGTTTTGGTAGCACCGATGCCACTCGAACGTCAGAAACGATGCTGTCTGCTTCACGCAGCTGGGCACGAATTTCATCGCGAGTAACTTCGGCATTATTTGTGCGAGCAATTTCACGCGCGCCGTCGTCCTCACCGTCAAAAATAAGTTCCTGCGCAACGTCCAGAACAAAGGGGCGTACCATCAATGGCCGTTCCTCACCACGAGAAAGGCGAATAATATACGGTGAAGCCTGTGGCTGCGACGGTCGACGAATTGCAATATGCCGACCCGCACCCCCGTCGGTGCCAACACGAAACTTCGACGGCAATGCCGTGTCAAAAACACTCTCTGTTATTTTTTTTGCCGTCTTTTTTTTCACAATCACTGTTTAGCAAATGTCGTGTATATTTTTTGTGTCTCCCGTGCCGTACGTTCCCACGAAAATCCTTCTGCATGATGTTTTGCAAGAGCACGGTGGTCGTTGTTTACAAGCTGACCACTTCGCGCTCTGTGCATGATTGCCACCAAGGCATCAACATCGTCGGGGTCAAAATACGTTGCATAATTTCCTAAAATTTCTGGCATCGATGTCGTGTTCGACGCAGCAACGGGAGCGCCGTACGTCATTGCTTCGAGCGGCGGAATGCCGAAGCCCTCAATGCGTGACGGCCAAACGAATAGCATTGCGTGACGGTAGAGACCTGCGAGCGTGTCGTCGCTTGGCGTGTCGACGAAACGAATGCTGTGGCTCGGAATACCCAGTTTTTCTGCATGCGCCTCGAGTCGCTTCGAAAACACGTCGCGACGACCCGCAAACACGAGCTGCACGTCAGGGTGTCCGGAACGAAACACGGCGAATGCGTCGACAACAGCGTGCAGATTTTTGTGTGGATACGCATTGCCAACACACAGCACATACGGCTCATAAACGCCGAAACCTACGAGGTGAGCACCGCTCGTATCGCGAGGTGGCGTTACACCGTTATGTATTACGGTGACATTCGCAGATTTAACGCGGAAATGGCGCAAAACCGACTGTTTCGTGTAGTCAGACACGGCAATGATGTGCTTTGCACGATGAATGGCGTTCTCGAGCACAGTGCGAAAACCAACGTATTTCACACCATGCACAAACGCGCTTTTCGTTGTTGCTCGCGCAGAAAGCGGGTCTTCGACGAGAATAAGGTCGTGAATCGTCACCACAAACGGCACGCGAGTAAAAATCGGCACGTTCCAGTGCGGGTAGTGCATGAGTTGCACTTTTGCTGCAGCGACTTCACGAGGCAACACGCGCTGTTCCGCAATGCTATACCACGGCACGTCAACGAGTCGTTTGCTAAACCGAGGATTTTTTATGACACACTCATGAAAATTCTCTTTGCGAAGAAAAAGAGTATAGGAATTTTCGGCATCGATCTGTTGCAAATGAGTCACTAATTCGGCGACGTACCGGCCAATGCCGCCCCCGCCTGTTCGCGGCCCATAGAATCGTGCATCAATTCCTATTTTCATACGTCACCGCACATATTTTACCATGGCTGTGGATAAAATGTGTTCAGGTTGTGCACAGAGTACTTTCGATGTGAATACAAAGACGGTGTAAGATGCTCCGTGTATGTATCGTGGCGGCATTGAAGTTATCTGTGGCTGCATGTTTTCGGGAAAAACCGAGGAACTGCTGCGGCGTATTCGCAGGGCAGAACTTGCACGGCTCCCGGTGCAGCTTTTTAAGCATGCCATCGACACTCGCTACACCGACGGACATGTGGAAAGCCACTCGTCCATGAGGCTTCCTGCTATTGGCGCAATGACCGTTTCCGAAATACGAGAAAAATTGAACCCGCAAGCGTGGATTATTGGCATCGACGAAGCGCAATTTTACGAACCGGGAATTGTCGACCTTGTTGTCGACCTTGCCAATCGTGGTCGACGCATTATCATCGCCGGTCTCGACACCGACTTTCGTGGCAAACCATTCGGCCCCATGCCGCAGTTAATGGCCGTTGCCGACGACGTCACGAAAATTCAAGCCGTTTGCATGGTCTGCGGCTCCCCTGCCACCTGCACGCAACGTACAACAACCTCCCAAGATCTCGTCGTCGTCGGCGCAACCGACTCCTACGAAGCCCGCTGCCGTCAATGTTTTCGACCGGGAGTGTAAAAAGTTGACATACAATCCGACATACACTATTCTTGGGCTATATGAATCCTATCGCCGCGACATATCCCGTTCGTGAGTTGCAACGCAACTATCGAACACTCATTCAGAAAGCAAAAGACACGCAGGACGCTGTTGTCCTCACAAAAGACGGCACGCCCGACGCGGTACTTCTTGATGTTGCCACATACCACTCTTTGCTTCGTGATGACTACGTGTACGATGAGAAAAAATTGCTCAAGCTCGTACAGGCTGCAGAAAAATCCCTCGATGCAGGAAAAGGCAAACGTCTCGTGTCTTGGGATGACCTAGACGCCTAAAGTATGGCGTACGTGATAATTTTCTCTCCGGAATTTCAACGCGATTACAAGGAACTCAACACAGCCACACAACAACTCGTCAAAACAAAGGGTGCACTACTCGCGCAAGAACCGTCTCACCCTTTTCTCAAAACACACAAACTCTCCGGAACACTTGTGGGACGCTTCTCCTGTAGCGTCGATTACAAAATTCGTATCATTTTCCGCTTTATCGAAAAGAACACTATCGAGCTCCTCCGCGTCGGTGACCATGGAATCTATAAAAAACGATGATATGGCAGAAGAAATCCTCGACCTTGTCAACGAAGACGACGAAGTGATTGGCCAAATGCCACGATCCGAGGTTACTGCAAAAAAAATGAAAAATAAGCGTGTCATAAACGCGTTTATTGTAAATGACGATGGAAAATTATGGATCCCGCGACGCAGCGCAAACAAAGCACAGTCTCCAAATGTGCTTGATATGTCTGTTGGAGGGCACGTAGAGTCTGGCGAAGACTATGACACATGTTTTGCTCGCGAAACCATGGAAGAAACGCGTCTCGATGTCACAAAACTCCCCCACAAGCTACTCGGGAAAATGACGCCACACGAACACGGCACGAACGCATTCATGTGCGTCTATGAAATTCGAGCGAACGATGTGCCGAATCACAACCCCGAAGATTTTTCAGAGTATTACTGGCTCACACCACAAGAGGTGCTCGACCGTCTCGCAAGCGGCGACATGGGTAAACACGATTTACCGATTATCATTCGACACTACTACTGCCAAGTACTATGAACGACATATTCTGTACATCGCTACAAATTATTCGTGCGTTTGACGACTTTGTCGCAACGCATAGCCTCGTTGGCAGGGCAAAAGCCGATCATATTTGCTACAAGTGTGCATCAACAAAGTCATTTGAGGAGATTCGTTCGACATTCGAGGGAGATAGCGCATTTGTATACCAGTCGATTATTGCAGGTCGGCGTATTGCGATTATTCGCTTTCATGAACCACTCAAAACCGCACTCGGACCTATCAGCCTCCTCGAACTTTCTGACCAAAAACCTGACGGGAGTCAAAAAGATGGACTTGAGCACATTGAAATCTATCCTACGCATGGATCGACAAACGATCTCGTCACCCACCTCACATCACAAAACGTCACCATAAAAACTATTGTTCGTCCCCATCATACGACACACGACATGACACTCGTTGACGACTTCAAAATTCGTATCGAAAATGAACCACTCATGCAAAAAATCGTTCAGGAAGAAATTATGCACAACAAACTATTGACAACATAGCGCGAAATCTCTAAAGTGTTATCAACCGAGTGGAGTTCCTAACGAGCTTTATCTGGGTGACGCGAATTATAACTCCCCATTCATTTGGTGAGTTATTATTTGTTTTGCACAAAATATGAGGGTCGGACTTGGGCTTGTGGGAGTAATCGGTAACTCCACTCGGTTCGTCACCCGAAAATTGCGAGTTCGAATCTCGTCAAGTCCACCATCGCAAGATGGTTCCGTGACCCTCAAACCAAACAAGTCCACGCAATGTGCGTGGATTTGTTGTTAATCACCAATAAGATCGTGCAGTGTTCTTGAAACAACTGCGTATCGTTCTTCCCATACATCTGTTGGCGGCATAATGGCAACGGAAGTATGGCTTTTCCATGTCGCGAGCGTACGTTCGTCGAGTTTTTTGGCAATGTCGATGGGGTCGATACGGTTGTCGTTGCTCGGCCAATGTGCGAGAAGAATATGTGGTGGTGGCAGCGTAAAAAAGAGGACGTGCTCGTACCGAGCATGCAACGCTTTTGTTGACGTCCCTACAACCGCTGCCAATTCGTCAATCCCGCCATTCAAATACGCCGCAGCATCGTGCACGGCGCGATCGACGATGATTGCATCGAGGTTTTGCAAACGACTGCGCTGCAACAATGCCATATCTTCGAGCGCCATGCGCAACTGGCTGATTGCAACAACAAAATTATGGTTCGCGAGCTCTGTTGCGGGCGGGTAGAGCTGTGCCGCAAACACAAACGACGCAATTTCTGGCACAACCAAAATTCTGTCGCCAAACTCAGCAGCGAGCCCTTTTAATGCGGTAGTTTTTCCTGTGCATGGCGCACCACTCAGCGCAATGCATTTTGGATAGTGCATAAGAGCCTGTCAGTCCACGGCTGGTGTTACTCGATAGCAATCTCCCGCTGCCTTCGCCGCGGCTTTCGCAGCATACGAACAGCGCGGTATACCGCATAGAGCGGCGCATTCAGTGAAAAATCGACCGTTCCGCCAGTCGACACAATCTCTCCGCCAAAACCTAATTTGAATCGTGTGACTCCTGCCCATGGATGTTTTAGCGACGCTCCCACAGGCGCAACTCCCCAAAAGTCGTAACTCGACATGCCTTTTTCTATTGCGTCGACGAGTAAAAACTTATGCAAAAGGTACGGTGCCATGACGTTTCTGTGCAAATTACTCGATGCACCATGCAAATACGTACGTTGACCGTTAAAATCAACCATAAGATTGGCAGCAATGGGACGGTCGTCGTAACGCGCAATCGCCAAAAACGCTCGCACCGCACCGCCCCCATTCAACGACTCCAGCATTGCTTTATAGTACCCAATCGGGTGCAGTGAAAACCCGTCGCGCACCGCGGTTTGTTCGAGCAGCCGTGTAAAGTCCTCAAACGCCTCCAACCCTGAAACATCAACCGTCACCCCCTTCTTTTCTGCCAACCGAATATTGTAGCGCGTCTTCGCCTTCATTCCCGCCTCAATCGCCTCCCAACCGTGGGTCAAATCGAGCACTGACGTCGTCGACGGATTCATGTCACGTACCCTCCAACCACCACAGTCTTTTTCTGTTTCAAGACGCAAAAATATACCAGTTGGAAAACTACGCCTAAGCATTTTCGCTGCGCGCTTTGGCTCCATGCTCCCAATCGGCCCCTTTGGCACAAACCAATATTTCCACCCAAATGGCAGTTCAAAACGAATAGCTTGCGCAACCACTACCGCGTCGTTTTTTTCGCGATGAATACGTTCAACCTTTCTCCCCAGCGACTCCTGAAACTCCCCCCACTCCCACGACTGCAAGAACGCCCCGAATCGCGGTGCGTGTTTCGTGACGAGATTGTTCCATTCGATGTGGTTCATACGTACACGTTCGTTGGACTTGGGATATTCCTTTTGCTCCATCTGCTGCGCTACGCCGCTAACGCTCGCGAAGCTCGCTGCGGCTGGGCGACAGACATTGCGCAAAAGAAATATCCCAAGTCCTGACGAACGTCATAGACTACCGTCTCCCCAACATCTGCAACGCCGATTTCACTTTCTCCTCAAGCGTCTCGCCAACAACATACGGCAACACATGCTCCAAATCACCGCGAGAATACCCAAGACTTTGGAGCGCGCCCTCAACGTCGGAATTTGCAGAGTGCTGTTCTTCTGTCACGAGCACACCCTTCAGCTCGAGAATAATCTTTTGTGCCGTCTTTTTTCCGACGCCCGAAATTGCCGTCAAAAAACCAATATCTCCCGCATGAATGTTACGGCGCAAATCGTCAACACTCCCCGACGACATAATTTTTAACGCGCTTTTTGGGCCGACACCGTCGATACCGATGAGCTTGTGAAACATGTGCAAATCATCGCGCGACGCAAAGCCATAAAGGTCGAACTTATCCTCGCGAATAATTTCTGCAATGTGCAACCGCACTGTATCGCCCAGCTTCCCGCCAAACCGCGGTGTTGCAATGCGATACCCAACGCCGCCGACGGCGAGCACGATCGCGTCTTCTTCACTGTACGCAACAATTCCCTCAAGAAACGCGAACATAGTGTTCATGGTCGCATACCCGCGACAGTCGGTCAAAGCCCAAGTTTTTTACGAGCGAGGGTAATACGACGGTATATTTCTCCCGTGTCTACTCCAAAATCGGTGCGAGATGAAGGGTCATTCAGCGCGTCCATAACACGACGCATCACGTCGCCCCGCACAGGGCCGAGCGGCGTGCTGAGGAGCGCAAAAACCGCGTCACCATCGAGCTGTGCATCGGCAAGTATTTTTTTATACTCTCGTTTTTGTGACCATTCGGCCTGCTGTTCCCTTTCATGATGACGACGTGGTGCAGCTTCGCGCTCAGCACGAAGCATGGTGACGACAAGGCTCGTTTGCGCACGATAAAACTTTCCGTCGTATACAGCCGACCCCGCAACTGCGTCGAGAAACATTGCCGCAAGCGTAAGGTCGAGGTACATGTCGACGTTAAAACCCGCCTTCCCTGCTCGTGCCATCAAGACCGCATATGCCACACGGTCGGCAACGCTCCGAAATGCTTTGATGACGTCGATATGATAGCGAATAATGTCGCCAAGCATTTTTGTGTGCGCTGCAGGCAAACCGCAATGACGCGCAATCTCGGTGCGTATTTCTGCAAATTGCAGGGCGGCAGCATGTGGGCCGTGATCGTCATAGTGAATGCCAATCCCATATGCATCAAAAAAACTGCCCATTGCTTCTGTCAAAGTCATTTTTGCGTGACCGGCATGAAATGCACGAAACAATTTATCGTAACGATGACGCTCGGACTGCGTCATCGTTTTCTGTGCGCGCCGTTCATGTTTTGCAAACCCTTCCGCTGCCCCCTTTGTGTTTTCGGCGGCGTCAAAAAATGCGGTCTCTGGTTTTGCGACGTCGTGAGAAAATGCGAATGCGGTCAGGAAGGGGGCATAATTCCGAATAGTCGCCTCGAGCGCGGAAATGTCGAGCACCAAATCTTTTTCACGTACGAATTCTTCGACATCGGCAAGCGTC
This sequence comes from Candidatus Uhrbacteria bacterium, assembly GCA_943359325.1. Taxonomy (GTDB): domain Bacteria; phylum Patescibacteriota; class Patescibacteriia; order UBA9934; family UBA9934; genus UBA11707. The sequence goes on from CALRHD010000008.1 coordinate 11,906, forward strand.
GCACCGTCCTCAATGGCGAAAATCGCAGTCAAAATACGCGCAACATGGTCAACAACAAACGGCCCTTCACAGTGATACGGCGCACTTTGTGGCGTGACGCGAAGGGCGGCAAGCTCGGGAACAACAGCCTCGGCAGCGTCGATCGCGAACAACACTTTTTCTCGAAACATCGGGGCAACACGATCCAACCACGCCACACACGGCCTAGGGTCTTTCCTCTTTTTACTTTCCTCTTTCCTCTCAAACATTCTTATAGTATAGCAGCAAGCACGTCATCAAGCATTGGCAACGGTTTTTCGGGTGTCGCCTGTATTCCCCAACAACGGTCGCGACCAAACGTGAAGCCGCCGTATTCTGCAAACAATCGCGCAACCGCATCTGACTCTTGCACAAACATGCGGCGCTCACCTTCGATGACGATGACTTGTTGTGGCGTGTCAAAGTTATCAGCGACAAGAAACGAGATTGTGTCGCGAATGCCAATGTCTTTTGTCGTTGACCGCACAACAATTGTACCTCCATGCATTTCCCGCGCATCCCACGCCGCCTTTGCCGCATTCTCAATAGCGACTCTGTCTTTGCCAAGCTCCATGGTAAGCGTGCGATAGTAATCACGAATGTGTTTTTGCTCATCTTTATCTGGCACTTCTGTGCGCAATGCCCACAAAAATCCACGGTCAATCATGCCAACGCCGCGCACAATTTTTGGATCGAACCCAAGTTCGACTAGTCGTGCGTCATCAATAGCAAAAATATTTAAAAACTGTTCAAGCGAACTTTCATCCTGCATTCTGTCGAGTGCATCGTAGCGATGGTGGTCAATGACATGCACATCGAAGCCCGCCGTCCGCAATGTCGTCTCTGTCTCTACGCCGGGAATTTCGACAATGTACACGTCTCTCGCCACGCTATTCACCTCCCGAATCCTCTCGATGAGATTCTTTTCCTTCTCCAGCCTTGCCCCATGTGGCTGCTCCGAAATAAGCATCGGCACTCCCGCCGCTCTCGCAATTTTCCCAATCATCAACGACTCTTCGTCATTTTTCGGCGTCAAAAGGACAACATGCACAAAGTTTTTCATACACAATTATGGTAACAGAGAAGAAACGACGTTGACACATCTTAATCACCAAAAATATCCTGATGAGTACCAAGGTCGATCAAAACCAATACAAGTTCGCATTTTTTGATCTGGTAAACCAACAAAAGATCATTTCTAATATGACATTCCCGCAGTCCTTTCATATGTCCGACCAGCGGATGATCGTGATGTATCGATGGGAGCATCTTCCCGCTTGCCAACAAGACTACCACCCGTTCAACTGCATGAATATCAAAAGACTTTATTCGCGATAATCGCTTCAATGCCTTTCGATAACTCTTGGCGTGAAGAACAACAAACATGTTTAGCGTAAAATGTCTTTATGCATCTCTTGAACAGAATCATATCTCTTCCCACCTATTATAGCTTCTTTTGCCTCTGCAACCAAACGACGTTGATACACGGGAGAAAAATTTTCCGCGGTTAAAATTGGGAAAGGAATGGATTTGGTGTTGACGACCTGTGTCAAATATAATTTAATCCCGGAGGATAAATCGAGACCCATGGCAATAAATGCCTTTTGAGCCTGTTGTTTTACTTTCTGATCAACACGAACTTGTAGAGTAGTTATCATATAATTGCAATATAAGACATTGTCATTACATTGTCAATCACTTGTTTTGACTGTAAAAATTTAACTTTGTTCTTCGCAAAAAACAAAAGCCCGTCACCGATTTCTCGATGACGGACGTAACGACGACTATTTTGCGTAGGGCCTACAGCTCGACGCTTTGTACTCCGCAATGCGTAGCCATACCGTCCGCCGCTCCGAGGGGAGATCAGCAACAGACGTAAGTGGTGCCTTGGGCTTGTCGGGCGTACAGATGAGCGGAGCGACCGCTTCCGCTGACTTGTACCAGTACAACCTTTGTGCCTCTTCCTCGATTGCGCGATTTCGTGTGGCATCACGATGCGCCAATCTTTCTGCTTTCTTTGCCTGCAACCGCGCCGACCGCAGCATGTCTTCGCTGTTCGACCGCGGACGAATCTTCCTGCCAAGAAGACGCCAAGCCTTCACAACAAGTGCAATGCTCGTCACCAGCACAGCCCATCCCAACGCCCATTCTGCTGAAAACGAAAGTGCAAGCGCGATGCCTGTCAAAGGCCACAGGAAAATCGTAAGCAGAAGCATTATGCTCGGCAACGATGGCAGGTACCAAATCGCCCAATTCACTTTCAACCACTTTGATGGAAGAAATACGAACTCTCCGTTTGCCTTGTCCTCAAGATCCGCGAGATCATGACGGAGTGGATGCAGAATGGGTTGCGCAGAAACATTCTCAATCAGCGACAACTTCATTACCGTGTAGATTACCACGCGAATTGCCATCAGCACCGCGAACATGACGAATTGGATATGTGCGGCAAAGCCGTACAGGCGACGCTGGAACTCACAGCTGTCGATCGGCGGCAAGTCGTAGCGCCAGTTGACCCACGCCGCGAGCCACTCCGGCGGCTCCTTCGCGAATGCGTTCTCTGGCACCATAACGTCGATCCACGTTCTACCAGCACAATCTGGAATGAGACGGAGCACGTCATCATCATAAGACTGGTAAACGTAGCGGCGCATCCAACGCGAGTAGGAAAGCGGCTCGAAAAACTTCCGCCTTTCGCTCTGTGCCGCGACGAACGCGTACACACGATTCTTACCATAACCACTAAACTCCACGTACGCCATCATGCTTCCCATCGGCACGGCATACCGCCGCTCCTTCACCTCGGCATGCCCCTCCAGAGGGGTAACGATGATAAACACGTACGGATCTGCCACATTTGCGGCCGAAAGCTCTTCGACGAATCCCGGCGTGACACACCACGAGATCGGCGCACTCCCATCCTGCACGTTCGTGTTAGGAACATGAATTTCGAATCCAGACATTGTGTTTCTCCGTGAAAAGAACGTTACGTACTCCAAAGAAGTACGACGAAAAGTTAGCAAAAATCGGCGATTTTGTCAAAAAAATCACGTATCAACACTAAGCACTGTCAGTGCTAAGTGTTGAGTTCGTTAAAACCCCACCGCAATATCCTGCTCGGCGACGCGGAAGGTGACGGAATACGCTGATGTCATTGGCGCATCGGCAAACACGATCGACGACGCAAGTGTTGACGCCTTGATGTCGTCGCCGTGTTCTGCAAACATCGCCTTGACCTCGTCCGATGTCGAGGCGATGTACAAATCGATACGATCGGCAATCGTCATGCCCGCCTCTTTGCGCAAACCGTTCACGCGACGAATAATTTCGCGCGCCATTCCTTCGCGAATAAGTTCTGGCGTCAAGGTGGTGTCGAGCGTCACGTCGAGCTCGCCCTTTTTCACTTCTGCTTTTTTGACGTTTGTCTCCTCGAGAATGACATCAATATATTCTTGTTCGATATTTCCTGAAGGGACCGTAATCACCATGCTCGCCAACGCCTGTTTCACCGCCCTACCAGACTTCTCACGAATCTCCATAACACGAGAAACAATAGCGCGGACTTGTCCCATCTCTTGAAGTACAAGATTATCATCTCCTATTTTTCCAAGATTCGGCCATGCTTGTCGATGCACACTATCGCCGTCCGATGCTTGTGCAACGTCGCGATAGATCATCTCCGCCAAAAACGGCATGAACGGCGCAAGCATTTTAGAAAATACATCAAGTACGGTGTGCAACGTGATAAGTGCGACCCTCTGATCTGCCGCTCCATTTTTCCCAGACATTCTGTCACGAGAACGTCGAACATACCACGTCGACAAATCAGTCACGAACGACTGCAGCACGCGTGACGCACTCGACAAATCATACTCCTCAAACGACGCAGTTTCTGCATTGAGCGTCTCATGAAGTCGTGCCATAATCCATGCGTCGAGCACATGATGCGACGATTCAGCTTTTCCGATGTCATGTTCCCGATACAAATTGTAAAACGCATGCACGTTTCGCAGGATATTGATAAACTTCTTGGCGACTTCATCCACACCCGCCTCGCTGAAATTCAGATTCTCACCATTCACGATTGGCGTCGACATCAAATAATACCGCACGGCATCGGCACCATATTTTTCAATGACAATGTTTGGGTCCGGATAATTTTTCTTCGACTTCGACATTTTTGTACCGTCCCCTGCCAACACCGTGCCTGTCGTCAAAATGTTATCGACGGCATGACTCCCGAACAGCCCAACCGACATGACATGCATCACATAAAACCATGCACGCGTTTGCGCAATGTACTCGGTAACAAACTGTGCGGGAAATGACGTTTCAAACGTAGCATTATTTTCAAACGGCGCGTGCTGTGCCGCAAACGGCATGCTGCCCGACTCCACCCAACAGTCGAACACTTCGGGAATACGCCTCCCCTTCTCCGTCTTTTCGTCGTCGACCCACACTTCAAGCGGGTCAAGAAACTCGCGATGAAAATCCGTGAGCCCCTCTGCCTGCAACGTGTCGACTGCCCAGATTTTTAAATCTGCAAACGATCCTAAAATACGAATTTTACCCGTTCTTTCCCCAACCCATACCGGCATCGGCGTTCCCCAAAATCGCGAACGTGAAATGTTCCAGTCTGGTGCTGTCTCCAAGCCCTTGCCAAATCGACCATGCTTGAGGTGTTCCGGATACCAATTGATTTTTTCATTCTGCGTCGCAAGCTCTGGCTTGAGCTTTTGGACGTTAATAAACCATGCGGGCACCGCGTTAAAGTAGAGCGGCGTTGCACATCGGTAGCACATGGGATAGCTGTGCGTCATTTTTTCGGCACGCAACACCAAATTACGCGACGCGAGATCGTCTATGACCCACTGCTCGCCTTTCTTATAAAATACACTCTTGAGCGGCACGACGAAGTCCAAAAATCGCCCTTGGTCGTCGAGCGTTGGCACGCACGGCAAATCCATTTTTTGCGCCAACTTGTAGTCATCCTCACCGAAAATTGCTGCGGTATGCACAATGCCTGTCCCGTCATCCAAACTCACAAAGTCGGCCGCAACAATGTAATGCGCTTTTTTACCCTCGGTCGGCATAAACGCAAACAACGGTTCATACTCGGCACCAACAAGTGTAGAGCCTTTTACCGTTTGACCGATCTCACCTCCTTCACCCAACGCCTCGATGCACTTTGCCGCGACCCACAAAAACTCGTCGCCACGACGCACTTTCACATAGTCGGCGTTCGCATCAACCGCAAGCGCAACGTTTCCAGGGAGCGTCCACGGCGTTGTTGTCCATGCAACAAAATACTCATTCATCGTTCCCTTGCGACGAAACTTTACAAACAGTGAGTTGTCCTCAACGTCCTTGTACGAATTATCCATCGCAATTTCAAAATTCGACAACGGCGTTGCACAGCGTGGGCAGTACAAAATCACGCGCCGACCTTCGTATACCAATCCTTTTTCATGCAGCATCTTAAATCCCCACCACACGCTTTCCATGAAACTATTGTCCATGGTTTTGTACGAATTTTTGAAGTCGACCCAACGCCCAATGCGTCGAATCGTCCCTTCCCATTCCTTGTCGAATCGCAAAATCGCTGCGCGACACGCCGCGTTAAACTTCCCAATCCCCATTTCTTCAATCCCCTTTTTGCCCCCTTTCAAGTCAAGCTCCTTTTCGATCATGTTTTCAATCGGAATCCCATGACAATCCCAGCCCCACCGCCGCTCCACACGGTAACCCTGCATTGTTTTGTACCGAGGAATGACGTCCTTAATAATCGACGCTAACAAATGACCGTAATGCGGCAAACCTGTCGCAAACGGGGGGCCATCATAAAAAGTGTAGCGTTTGTCCAATGGCCGATCTTCAACCGATCGTTCAAAAATGCGATGTGCATCCCAATATTCCAAAATGTCTTTTTCGTTGTCACTGTTGCTCTTATGCATATCAGGCATATGAAGGGAGTGTAGAGTGAAAATGAAAAATCCGCCAGTTGCCCAAGTTGCCAAACAAAGACGCTCCGTTCCCAATGAAGGAAACGGAGCGCACGGGTATTACGTCTTCAGGTTCTCAATCCGATTGGCAATGTCGCGCTTTCGTTCGCGAATTTGTGCAAGCAAATCAGAGAGTTCCTTTTCTTCTTTGTCCAACGTTAACCGCTCCCCCGAAAGCTTCTGAACGACAATCGCGTCGAGCTCGCCTTGGAGTACTTTCCTCTTCTCTACAATCTGGAGAGCTACATCGACGAGCTGCTGATCTGTAAACGCTGTGTGAGCATGTAGAGAGGCGGCCAAAGATTCCATCTCCTTCACCTTTGGCACATTCACCGAAACGATCGGCTTTTTGAATACCCTCGGCGGATCTCCGGGAAGAATTTCAAACACATACGGCTCGAATCCCGGCCAACAGGTACGAAGAAACGGCGTTCCATCGTGGTCGCCCCTAATGATGATTCCCCATGCGGCAGAGCAACTCGTGCCCTCCTTCGGCATTTTACACAATTTGAACCAAACGGAGTCGGGATGTACCGGAAGGTTCTGTTCTAAGAGCCACACACGAAAATCTCGGTAAAAATTCGAGGCATGCTGCACAGGGAATTCACCCCCTTGCACCTTCCGAATGAGGTTGAGATACGCGAGTTGCGTCCCGACCGTTTTGCGCTGATCGATCAGGACCACGGTAAATTGGTCAGGGTTCCGTACAAAACGGTACACATCCTTCCCAATCCCCTGTTTCCCCTCCCCAACGTACTCGAGAATTCCCATCAGAACAAAACGTGAAGTTGCCTCTGCGAGATCTTCGCTGGTAAACTTCAGGTCCTGTACGTGAGCAGCCCCTTCGAGAGAGAACCCTTTGGAAGAGACACCGATACGCCGTTCGCCGACAATATCAGTGGCACGGAGATACATTTCTTCCCAAATTGCGTTCTCGGCTGCGGTCAAGAAAAGTGTCCATTGCTTGAGGGTCTTCAATCCCTGATGTGCGACATCACGCAACACGATGGTTTCGCTCTGCTTCACTTGTGTGTTGGCCATTTCAATCTCCTTTTTTCAAAGAATCCGTCCCCTAAAAGTGGGTTATCCACCTCTATATAGGAACGAGGAAGTGTACCCCCCCTCGAAAAAGTCAAGTCCTGAATGCAGGTCTAAAGCCAAAAAAATGCTACAATGCGGGGGATATGCAAAAAATTGTCTACATCGGGGCTGATCACGCGGGTTTCGATATAAAAAACATTCTCGCCGAGCACCTCCGAGCACGCGGTTTTCTTGTCGACGATCTCGGCGCACACAAGCTCGACCCGAATGACGACTACCCTGATTTTGCTGCGAAAGTGGCAGCAGCAGTACGAAAACACAAAGGCTCGTTTGGTATTCTCAGTTGCGGGAATGCTGAGGGTGTGTGCATCGCCGCGAATAAGTTTGACGACATTCGTGCTGCAGTCGGATTCTCTGTTACTGCCGCAACAACAACACGTCAAGACGACGATGCGAATATCATCTGCATTCCCGGCCGCATAAAAACCTGCGATGACCCACTTGCCATTGTGAACGCGTTTTTGACAACGCCGTTTTCAGGGGCAGAACGGCACATGCGACGCATTGCAGAAGTGGCGTCTCTCGAAAAGTAGTATGCAAATACTCCCTGCGATTCTCGCGCAAAGCGAACACGACTTCAAAACGCGCATACTGCACCGCGGCCTTTTCACGTGTGTCGACGTATTTCATGTCGACATTCTCGACGGCTCTATGTTCAACGCGATGTGCTGGGCAGACCCCCACGTTATCGGTCAATGGAAAAACCTCCCAAATATTGAACTGCATATCATGGCACACAATCCGCTCCCTGTTATTGATGCGTGGCATGCAGCAGTGCCGAGTCTGGTACGCGTCATCTTTCACGTCGAAGTTGCACGGCCGCTCGGAGCGATTATTGAACGTACAAAACACATGGGGTTTGAGGTCGGACTTGCACTCAATCCCGAAACACGGCTCGAACGCATAGAGCACCACCTCCACGACCTCGACGTGCTGCAAATCATGGGCGTCACTCCTGGAAAGAGCGGGCAGTCGTTCGTGGGAGACGCAATTCTCACCAAAATTCGCCGCGTTCGTTCGCTCTTCCCCGCTCTCACCGTTTCTGTCGACGGCGGCGTCAACGCTCAAACGATCGACGACATCGTCACTGCAGGCGCCGAACGACTCGTTTGCGGCGCTGCCATCTGGTCGTCGGCAAACCCCGAAGAGGCCTACAAAGAACTCATGGGAATGGTACAATAACGGTGCTATGGCCGTTCTGCTGCGCCGATTTTTTGGTCGATTCGTATTTTCTGCCCTTACCGCAGCCCTGTTTCTCGGTGCTGGCTTTATATCGAGTACGACATCAACAGCAAATCCTGGTGACCTTATTCGCGGCCAAGCATTTCCCGCCGTCTACTACTTGGGCGCCGACGGCCTCCGTTACGTCTTTCCCAACGACAAAACATATTTCACGTGGTACAGCGATTTTCATAGTGTCAAATGGATTACCGATGTCGACCTTGGAAAAATCCAAATCGGCGGCAATGTGACGTACAAACCCGGAGTCAAAATGGCGAAAATTAACACCGACCCAAAAACGTATGCAGTAACCGAGGGCGGCGTGCTGCGGTGGATTGAAAGCGAAGACATCGCCGCGGATCTCTACGGTGGAGATTGGAACACGAAGATCGACGACATTCCCGACGCATACTTTGCAAATTACGTTGTCGGCCAACCCATTGACGTGATAAGCGATTACGTATTAAACGATGTCCTTTCAAACACAACCGACATTGGCGACGACAAAAATATCGTCGTGCCCGACGTCATCAGCATTACAGGCACGACATACTCCCCCATTGACGTCACCATTTCTGCGGGGCAAAGCGTCCGATTTGTTAACGATGACACCGTACAGCACACCGTAACCGCCGACGACCTTTCGTGGGGAAGCGGCACGCTTGCGGCAGGCGCAGAATTCGTGCATACTTTCACTACAGAAGGGACATACACATTTTTTGACAGTTACAATTCGCGCTTAACTGGCGCCGTTTACGTCACCAGCCCATAAACAATTTGTAATCACATCTTCTTTATGACCCATGTTCGCACACTTGTTCGTTCCGTCGCCGTTGGTTTCATTACTCTCGCTGCCGTTGTCGGCGTCAGCGCAGCACTTGCGTACAGTCAACATGCAGAAGCGACAACCACGATTTCTTCAGGCGACCTTATCCGCGGTCAGTCGTTCTCGGCTGTCTACTATATGGGTGCCGATGGGTACCGCTACGTTTTTCCGAACGACAAAACATACTTCACATGGTACAGCAACTTCGACACCGTCGAATGGATGTCCGACGCTGACCTTGGCAAAATCCAAATTGGCGGCAATGTCACCTATAAACCAGGGGTCAAGATGATCAAGATTAACACGGACCCGAAAGTATACGCAGTGCATGAAAATGGAGCATTGTATTGGGTAGATAGTGAAGCAACCGCCACCACACTTTATGGGAGCGCCTGGAATACGCGCATCGACGACGTTGCGGATGCTTTCTTTAGTAACTACACATTAAGTGGTGAGAGCGAAGATGTTGGCGGCACTTGGGAGTTCGAAGGGATGGGATGGACCATCAATCTCGACAAATCACTCGTCGTACCTGAAGCATTCAGTATTACCAGTGATGGCTACAGCCCGCTTGACGCCACCATCGAAGCAGGACAAACCGTTCGTTTCACCAACAACGACAGCGTAAACCACACTGCAACTGGCGACGACGGCAGCTGGGGCACGGGCACCATTTTGCCAGGCGGTAACTTTGTTTCACGCTTCCGCACCAGTGGTACATTCACTTTCACCGACAGCTACGACGCAAGCAATACAGGAGCAATTTACGTCGAGTAGATTCTCACAAATAACGGGGCTTTCGCTCCGTTTTTTGTTTGTTTTCCTTCTCACAACACTCGGCACTGTCAGTGCCGAGTGTTGCTTATCCACAGAAACGACTTGCCGCACAAAAAAAATGCGTGTGGTAATATAGAGATGACTCCCCATTTAATTCACCATCACCATATTTTTTATGTTGGATAACGGGGATCTTCAGAAGATTGGAAGTTTAGTAACCACAATTGTAAAAAAAGAGGTAAACGAAGCCATTGGAGAAAATAATAAGGCCATCAAAATTATGGTCGATGAAACTGTAGAACGAAAAATTAGTGATAATAACAAGGCAATTCGCTTACTTATCGGACAGGCCCTCGAGGATCATGTCTTTCCGCAATTCGATACAATCTATCAACATATAAAACAACTCAGAAATGTTGTAGGATTGCGGACGTAGCTTATGAAAAAAGCACTTTTCGCGGCGGCGGTGACACTCGGTGCCTGCGACCAAAAAATGGCGACGCGCGAACCGACCGTAGAGGAACAAGAGATAATCGACACTATCGTCGAACGAGGCTCCTACGAACACAAAGCCATCGCGGCATTCATGAAGCATTCGAACCTGTCATTTTTTGACGTTGACGGCAAGTCTGTTGACGTGTCAAAAGCAGCTGCACGCCTCGAGGAGCTTGGCGAAACTGTCGCGGAACTTCACGACGAGGGGAAGATTTATATTTTCACGAAGAATGAGAATGCAGAGCTTGAAGGGTACAGCTATAGCGATGTTCTCGGCGAACATTTCATCGCGCTCAACGTCGACGAAATGCAGTATTGGGATTTCTCTACCTTCATGCACGAAGCGGCACACCAAAAAAACCCTAACTGGGAGCACGACCCCTCTTTTTCCGAGCTCCCGGAATCAGACAACAATGTCACGCAAATTGCAGAAGTTGCTGTTGTGGAGCACGACTTCCCCTACTTCACGTCAGTGGAATACGGATGGTTCGACAATAATCTTCGGCAAAAGGCGGATTGGTACGCCGAGGTAGCATACGATGTACAGCGACAGACCGAAAATGGCACACTCAAAAACACCGATGTGCTTTCGAAATACGATAAAGAGGTAGGAACGATCGACATAGGTCTGTGGGCAAAAGATAGAGGAGCTGAAGACGTAATTGCGCTCCACGGCGATCTCATTGACGCACTCGGCGGCAACGAAAATGGCATCATCGCTGCATTCGGCGCTGAGGGACCGTCGACGTATCTCGAAAAACAATACTCCCTACACCGCGAAGCACTCGAAGGCTGGCTCGCAGAACGCGAAGAGGGCGAGCGTCGCGTTCTCAACGAAACAAAACCGCGGAAACAACATTTATAGTCCGCACATCGAATCACCGCTTTATTTTATGTTATACTCATCAAAAGTAAACGTGATTTTTCTATGAAGAACGGCATGAAAGCGATTCACTGGATTATTTTCGCACTTGCGTTTTGGATTATTCTTGCTCCGTTTGTAGGCGACGATATTCTTCGCGTTATGCTTGGCAACATTGCCGCAACACCAGAGGAGGTTGTCGGCATGCTGCGGTGGGATGACTTTTTCATTGGCCTTGCCATTTCTGTTCTCGGACTCATCGTCGTCACACTTGAACAGCCCACATTGAAAACCGCTGGCCTCCGCGCTATGCACTGGATGCAAATCGGCCTCGGAGCATGGATCGCTGCCGCACCGTTTGCACTTGCATTCACCTACGAAGAATTCACATGGTCGCATTTTGTCACCGGCTTCTTTGTTGCAATCTTTGCTCTCGTCCAAATCAATCTCGAACAGGCAAAACATTGATCGCGACAAAAAAATCTATGCCCGCAGTCCGTCGTGAAGTCCCTAGCCTCACCGAAAAAAAGCTCCTCACGCTCGAAGCAAAAGCAAACGAGATTCGTGAGGATATTTTGCGTATGTTGACGACGGCAGGCAGCGGCCACAGCGCAGGCCCTCTCGGCATGGCGGATATCTTTACCGCGCTCTACTTTCACGTCCTCCACCATAACGCAAAAAAGCCCACATGGGCGGAACGCGACCGTCTTTTTTTGAGTAACGGCCACATCGCCCCTGTTCGGTATGTCACCATGGCACATGCGGGTTACCTCCCCAAATCTGAACTCACAACACTCCGAAAATTTGGTTCACGATTGCAGGGTCACCCCGAAGCACGCATGCTTCCCGGGCTCGAAAATACGTCGGGGCCACTCGGTGACGGTTCGTCGCAAGCCGCAGGCACGGCGTACGCTGCAAAAATGGACGGTGCGGCGTGGCACACTTATTGTGTGATGAGTGACGGCGAACTCGAAGCGGGAATAACGTGGGAAGCCGCACTCTTCGCCAGTCGTAACCACCTCCACAACCTCACATGGATCATTGACCGAAACAACATCCAAATCGACGGCTACACCGAAGACATCATGCCGCTCGAACCCTTGCACGAAAAATTTGCCGCATTCGGGTTTCACGTTATCGAAATCGACGGGCATAACATTCGCGAATTTGTCGACGCGTGCGACTTGGCAAAAGCGACCTTCGAAGCGCCAACGGTCATCATTGCGCACACTATTCCTGGAAAAGGTGTCGACTTTATGGAGTTCGAGCCCGCATGGCACGGTAAAACGCCAAAAGACAAAACAGAATTGAATGCTGCGTTACGACAACTGCGAACGCTTGGCGGAAAAATTGCATCAGAAATGGATTGATTATGCCCATAAACGCCGCAGCAAAACTTTCGCGCAAACTTTTTGCGAAAGATATACCTGAACTCCCTACCCGTAACGGGTTTGGTGATGGTTTGCTATTACTCGGCGCGAAAAATGAAAAAGTCGTCGTTTTGTGCGCCGACCTCACCGAGTCAACCCGTGTCGACGCATTCAAAAAAGCATTTCCTGAACGGTTCGTACAGATGGGCGTTTCAGAACAGTCGCTTGCCGCAATCGCCGCGGGTATGGCGCTTGCGGGAAAAATTCCATTCATTGCGAGCTACGCCTGTTTCTCACCCGGTAGAAACTGGGAACAAATCCGCACAACAATTGCGCTCCCCGAAACAAACGTCAAAATTGCAGGCGCACATTCAGGAGTCAGCGTTGGTCCCGACGGCGCGACGCACCAAATGACCGAAGACATCGCACTCATGCGCGTACTTCCCAACATGACTGTTTTGGTACCGTGCGACGCCATTGAAACGCGAAAAGCAACCGTTGCCGCAGGCGAAATGCACGGCCCAGTCTATATTCGTTTTGCCCGAGAAAAAAGTCCTGTTTTTACAACTGAAAAATCCCCTTTTGCGATCGGGAAGGCGAATATTCTCCGAACGGGGAACGATGTGGCAATCATTGCCTGCGGCCCTCTTGTCTACGAGGCGCTTCTTGCCGCACGCGACCTCGCAAAAATGGGTGTCGAGGCAACCGTCATCAATAATGCGAGCGTCAAACCCATGGATGAAGTCACCATTCTCGCCGCAGCAAAACGCTGTAAAGCCGTTGTCACGGTGGAGGAAGCCCAAGCGGCAGGCGGCATGGGGAGTGCTGTGTGCGAACTCTTGGCCAGCGAATTCCCTTGCCCTGTCGAGCGTATCGGGCTACAAGATGTCTTTGGCCAGTCCGGCACTCCTCGCGAACTCCTCGAGCACTACCGATTAACGGCACCATGGATAGTAAAAGCGGCACAACGCGTGATCAAGATGAAACGCTAACGGTAAATCTCGCGACGATGACCCACATCAAAAACCTGTATCGTGTCTTTATCGATAAACTGAAAAAGTATACGATACTCTCTTCCGATACGGAGCGAATAGAGCCCCGCAAGCTCCCCCTTCAATGGCTTTGTATGAAGACGTGAGTCGAAGGCATCGACACTCAACCATTCCAACGACAAAGCGGTGCGTACTTGCACCGCTTTTGGTAATCCTGCTACGGTTTTGAGAAATCCCTGTTCATAAACAATTTTACTCATACGATTTTAGTTCCTTGAGGAATGCTGTCGCACTTGTAAATTTTTTCGTTGGTTTCTCTCCTGCATTCTTCAGTGCACGTTTCACGAACTCAGACCTGTATTTCCCTTCTCCGTCGCGGCCAATCATGCCAATCACCACCGAACGCAATAACCGCACCTCCGCGAGGACATCATTTACGATACTCTTTCGTTGTTTCGCCGCAGTGTTCATATGTCCCGAGAATAACATAGATGTGCCATTTTTGTCATTTTCTGTCATTTACGCATCGACAGCTATCAAATCCATCAGATATTTGGTACAGTCCGTACACTATGGAGCCAATACGCCTCAATAAATACCTTGTCGACGCAGGGGTATGTTCACGCCGTGCTGCCGATAAACTCATCATTGAAGGGAAAATTACCATCGACGGTGTTCCTGCGGTTTTGGGCGTCAAGGTAACGGGCACAGAAAAAATTGTCGTCGATGGAAAACCTGTTATTGTAGGAGAAAAACATCGCGTGATCATCGCCTACCACAAACCCGTCGGCATTATTTGCACGAGCGACCCAAATGCACAAGACAACATTGTTGAAGCCGTTGGCTATCCTGAACGCATTTTTCACATTGGCCGCCTCGACGTTGCCTCAAGCGGGCTCATTCTCCTCACGAATGACGGCGAAATCGTCAACAAAATCCTCCGCGCCGAGGGCAATCACCAAAAAGAATACATCGTAAAAGTCGACGTTGACGTGACCGAAGAAAAACTCGTTCTGCTCCGCAACGGCGTCGACATCGGCGACCATCACAAAACGCTTCCTGCCAAAGTCATCAAAATGGGACCAAAAATGTTCGCCGTAACCATCATCGAAGGGCGCAATCGTCAAATTCGCCGCATGTGCGAAGCCGCTGGACTTATCGTCGTTGGCCTCAAACGCATTCGCGTCATTAACATCATGCTCGACAACATTCCCCCCGGAAAATGGCGGCATCTCACGCCTGCTGAGGAGAAAAAGTTGCTCGCCTCGTTGTAATACGACCCATGCACATACTTTTCCTCATTCTCCTCGTATTCGTTATTTCCGCAGCCGTGGCGGGTATTTCTGCGGCGCCGTGGGTGCCAACGAAACCGTCACAACGCAAGCGGCTCCTCAAAAATCTCACACTCTCTGACACTGAAATCATCGTCGACCTCGGTTGCGGCGACGGATCAATGCTCTTTGCTGTTTCTCGCCTCTACCCAAACGCCACATGCATTGGCTACGACATTTCTCTCCTCCCTCTTTGCATTGGCTGGATGCGGAAGCTCCTTGGTGGTAAGCGGTATTGCAACGTCCACATCCGTTTCGGAAATCTTTTTCGCATCAATCTCACTGACGCCGACGTCATTTTCGTCTTTCTCATGGCGAAAGCGTACCCACGCCTCGTCACCATGTTTCAAGATACGCTCAAAAATACATGTCGCGTTGTTGTCGAAGCATGGCCATTGCCAGACGTCATACCCTCACAAGTAATCAACGAAGAGAACATGCTCACCGTGTATATCTACGAAGGCAAAAGCTTCAAAAAGTGATAAAGTGAGGTGGCTATGCTCGATCTCTTCACCATTGGGGACATTAAACTCGACACGTTTATCATGCTTCCCGAGGCAAGCGTGATGTGCGGCCTAAAAGACGCAGGCTGTAAGTTGTGCCTTGACTACGGCGCAAAGATTCCTGTCGACCACACATCGTCACAAATAGCAGGCAGTGCGCCAAACGTCGCTGTCGGCATTGCCCGCATGGGCAAAAAATCGGCTGTCGTAAGCCTCATGGGCAAAGACATCACCCACACGCTTGCCGTCGAATTTCTCAAAAAAAACAATGTTGAAACGCGCTACGTGAAGGCTGCTGCAAGCCGCAGTTCAAGTTTCGCCGCCGTGTTGACGTTCCGCGGGGAGTCAACGCAACTTGCCGTTCACGGCAACGCCGACTACACCCTCCCCACTCCCCCACCAAAAGCCGCATGGATGCATATTGCCGAACTCGGCAAAGGCTACGAACGCCTCTATCGCGAGATTATTGCCTACGCAAAAGCAAACGACGTTCGCATCAGTTTCAACCCAGGGGAGGTACAGCTCCGCGAGCGCAAAAAAGAACTGTTGGCACTCATCAATACAAGCGAAGTCTTATTTGTAAACCGCAAAGAAGCAGCGACACTCCTCGAGGTTGCCCCGTCAACCGCCATACCGAGCCTCCTCAAAAAACTTTACACGCTTGGCGCAGACGACGTCGTCATCACCGACGGCAAAAACGGTGCCTACGCCTACGATGGGAAAACCATGTACTATACTCCCGTATTCCCCGGAAAACGTATCGAAGCGACTGGTGCCGGCGACGCGTTTGCGAGCGGCTACATCGGAGCACTCATTCACGAAAGAACCACCAAAGAAGCGCTTTGCTGGGGCTCAGTGAACGCCGTGTCGGTCATTGGAAGTATTGGCCCTACCGACGGCCTTCTCTCTCACAAAACCATCATCGATCGCCTCGCTAAACGTCAAAGCTACAAAACCCAAATCCTATGATGATTCCACTCTTTATCCTCCCCTTCGACCACCGTGGTAGCTTTGCGCTCGATCTGCTCGACGTCACATTCCCCGTCCATGGAAAAAACAAAAAAATACTCGAGGAGTGTAAAATGATGATTTACGAAGCGGTATTAGAGGCAAAAAGTACATATCGTGGCAGTGGGGCGCTCGGTGTCCTCGTCGACGAAGAACTGGGAAGTGCGGTGATTCGTCGTGCAAAAAAAGATGGCATTCCTCTTTCGCTCACCACCGAAGCAAGTGGGCACGATGTGTTTCGCTTCGTACACGGCGCAGCGTTTGGTGTAGTGCTCAACAAAATTCACCCCACATGGGCAAAGGCGCTTGCCTATTACACGGTTGGTGACGAAAAGAAAAACAAAGCAACACGAAAAAAGCTACGGCAACTTTCTGATTTTTGTGAAAAAGAAGGGATCGACTTTATGTTGGAAGTGCTCGTAGGAGAAGAAAAAGGAAAAGGGAAAGAGGAAAGTGTCTCCGCAATGATTCGTGAGATGCAAAATGATGGCATTGCGCCGAGCATTTGGAAATTAGAAGGTTTAGAAAAAGCGCGCGACTGGGACGTTGTTGCAAAAACAGCAAATGCGCCACTCATCGTTCTTGGGCGTGGAGAGTCGCAAAAACAGGTTGACGCATGGGTAAAATCTGCAGCACAGAGTGGTCGCGTTATGGGCTTTGCAATCGGGCGCACAGTTTTTCTCAAACCGTTGCAACAATACATCGCAGGAACACTTACCAAAAAATCCACAATCACCACTATCGCCAAGAACTACGTGCATGCCATAAAAGTTTGGGAGGATGCATGATAGAATGAACATATGCTCGACGTTATTACTATCGGCGCGGCAGTGAGGGACGTGTTCCTCGTGTCGAAAGCCTTTATGCTCATTCCCCTGCCCGAACTTGGCGGGAATTTTGCGGAATGTGTTGCACTCGGAAGTAAAATCGACGTAGAGACACTCGTTATCACAAGCGGCGGAGGTGCAACAAACGCTGCAGTGACGTTTCGCAGGCTGGGGTTCAAAACAGCAGCAATCAGCCGTGTGGGCGACGACGACGCGGGGCTCAGCATTATCGACGAACTGAAAAACGAAAAAATCGAAACAGACCTCATAAAAAAAATAAAAAACGGCCAAACGGCGTACAGCACCATTTTGACGGCGGTAAACGGCGAAAGGACGATTCTCACTTATCGCGGCGTTTCTCACGGATGGAAAGAAAGCGACATCCCTGCAGCAAAAATCAAAGCAGGATGGCTCTATATCACATCTCTCGGAGGCAATATGCCTCCACTCATCGCAGCACTTCGTCATGCAAAAATTCGCACCATGGCGGTAGCATGGAACCCTGGAAACGCCGAACTCAAACTGGGGCTGCGTGCACTCGACCCCATTTTGCGTCAGGTGCATGTGCTGCTCCTCAATCTCGAGGAAGCGCAGCAACTCACCGGCCTCCAAACAACGGATGTCAAAGAAATTGCCGCAAAGCTCACTCGCCCAGGAATGACGATCCTTCTTACCGACGGCACAAATGGTACACACGCATTTCAAGATGGTCATCATTGGCATGCAGGAACGAGAAGTGTGCGATCTGTTTCGCGAACAGGAGCGGGAGATGCATTTGGCTCTGGTTTTGTTGCAGCAAAAATGCGCGGGCTTGAAATTGCGGATGCACTCCGCGTCGCAACGCTCAACGCTGAATCGGTTATTGGCCAATTCGGTGCCAAAGCAGGCATTCTCCGTGCATGGCCAACAAAAAAACAAATGTCCGACGTGCCAATCAGCACACTTTCCTAGCTTTTATCTATGTCTGACTACGATTTTTCCGAATACATCGACGCGTCGATTGACCGTTACACCGCCTCAATAACAAATGCCCGTCTCGATAAAGAAGGGCAGCCGCCAAAAAGTACGCTTACGATTACCGGCACAAATGATGTCATTTTTGGCAGCTGGACGCTTGGCGTAAAAGAATTTTTTACGAACGACCCTGATACAAACATTATCACATCGGGAACATGGAACGTCGACAAACGGTGCTACACGCATGAAATCTGGACGGGCGACTACACTCCCGGCACACCACTTACCGAACATACGCAGCGAGAATTTCGCTTTTGACACCGAAGCGCACAACTCTCCACTCAAAACATAACCCAAGTTTGTCATTCCCGCGTAGGCGGGAATCCAAAGCAATACACTGGATCCCCATATTCACGGGGATAACAAAGCAATGATTATCCGTACACAAGGCCTCGGCTCACGCCGGTGAAAATGCTTATGACAAGCGTATGCTATACTCACCGCATATGAACTCCTCCCCGAGTAAAATCCATACATGGATCATCGTACTCCTCTTTTGGATTATTGCGCTCCTCGTGTTTGGGATTGGTTACATGGTGTACCAGAACCAAAGTGATGACACGGTCGACGTCACAACAGGCGGTGCAGAAGCGTCGTGCAACGAAGCAGTTGCGGACGCGCTTGCTGCAAAAGTTTGCGATGTCCCTGCACAAGAAAAAGCAACGTTTACGGACTCGTTCATGCCGCTGACGTTCCAATACTTCAAAGGTTGGCATATCTACTCGTACACAAACGGCGGAACAGGAGCGACTACGGTGAACGTAAGCGAAAACCCGTTGAGCGGCTGCTCGGAATGTAGTGGCTACACTACACCGCATGGCTCTATAAACATCGCGAGCAGAAAATTGACGACGGGAGAAACTGGGAAAACAGTATTTGCAAAAAAGATCGCCGACCTGACCGCTGACACAAATATTACGATAACATCGCAATCAGAAAGCGCGACAGGAGGTGCTGTTGCATGGGCCGACAACACTCCGTGCGATGGCGTAGGTTGTGCGTCGGGCAAGTACGAAACATGGTACTCGTCAACGGAAAAATATCTCTTCGTCGCCGGTCTCGAAGCTGATGGCTCGGCAGAACGCAGCGCAGCGTGGACACTGTTCGTCTCCACTGCAACCGCACAATAGAAAATAATGTTACAATAGGCGGGGCGCGGTGGCCCCGCTTATTTATTTGTTCCGTCATTGGGAGCGAAGCAATCTATGCTAACCAAGATTGCTTCGTCGTCGGACTCCTCGCAATGACGAATATGTATGACGAAAGTTTTTGTTACACGCCACATTCCCGAGGTGGGACTTGCAATGTTGCGGAAACGAAAGGATCTGCATATTGTGGTTGCACCACAAGACAAAGCAATCTCACGACGAAAACTTTTACGCAGTGTTCGCGGTGCGGATATTTTACTTTCCATTCTCACCGACAAAATCGACGCTGCAGTTATGGACGCTGCAGGGTCAAAACTCAAAATGATCGCAAACTATGCGGTTGGTTTCGATAACATTGCGCTCAAAGAAGCAAAGCGCCGCGGAATAGTCATTACAAACACTCCGGGACCAGAAATTTCGGAAACTGTTGCTGAACACGTCATTGCGCTCATGTTCGCTCTTGCCCACCGCATCGTCGAAACCGACGCGTTTTCCCGCCGCGGCAACTACCATGGCTGGGGGCCAGAAATGCTCCTCGGATGCGATGTATATGGCACAACACTCGGTATTGTGGGAGGCGGCGCGATTGGTTCTGCAGTTGCAAAAAGAATGCACGACGGTTTTGGTGTCACCATTCTTTATACCGACATTCGCCGCAACAAAAAACTCGAGGCGGAAACAGGAGCAAAGTTTCGCACCCTCCCCCAACTCCTCAAGCAGTCGGACTTCGTGTCGCTCCATGTCCCGCTCCTCCCTTCTACTCACCACATGATCGGCATGCGCGAACTCAAACTCATGAAGCCAACAGCGTTTCTCATAAACACTGCACGCGGACCTGTTATCGATGAGGCGGCGCTCATTACAGCGCTCACTCATCATGTTATTGCTGGCGCCGGGATCGATGTGTACGAACACGAAGCACATATCCCACGTGGACTCCGGAAACTCAAAAACATTATTCTCACTCCTCACACTGCCAGCGCAACTCACGGTGCCCGTAATGCGATAAGCATTGCGGTCGCAAAAAATATTCTTGCGTTTATCGACGGGAAAACACCACCCAATGCTATTGCCTAAAACACTATTTTTGAACCACGCAGGTCGATTTTTACCGATCTGGTTTTTCTTACTCCTCTATAAGTTCGGCGCGGGCATTCACTACTCCCTCGTTGCGGTACTCGGTGCCCGCGTTTTTCCACTCTGGGCAGTAGGACTGTGCGTTGGCGCTGCGTCGCTCATCCAACTCTTTCTCGACGTTCCCGCTGGACTGCTCATCGAGCGCCACGGTGCACTCCGCATGATGCGTATCACCACACTCTGCTTCATTGCCGTTGCCGCTGTACTCATTCTTTTCCCTCTCACGCCCATAGTCTACGTCATAACAATCATCTTGAGCGCACTCGGTTGGCTATTCTTTCACCCCGCCGTCAGCACCTATCTGCTCGTACACGGCAAAACCGCATACATGGGAAAGTTGACAGGCATCCGCCGTTCTTGCGAAGCCATCGGTATCACGCTCGCACTCATCGGTCTTCCATTCTTCTCCCATTTCTCTGCACATGTCCTTGGCATCGTCATACTTTTCCCTTTCATTGGAGCATTAATCGCCCTGCTCATTGAGCGCCGCACCACCCCCGCAACACTTCTCGATCCACAAACACGTTCTCGCCGACAAAGGGCGAACCTCACCATAAAACAAATACTCACCATTCTTCACAAACTCCATCCCGTTGGGCTTCTCATGGGTATGCAGACACTCACCATTGGCATTTTTTATAGCATGATGTGGTTTCTTTTCCCTCTCCTCGTCTCACAAAGCACTACGCCCGCCGCATACACCATTGCTCTTGCCGCACTCGACTTCACTGTGCTTATTGTGGGCATTCCTGTTGGCATACTGGTTGATCGTTTCAAAAAATCTCATATTATTGCCATTGGTGTGACCATCACCGCGATTACTGCATTCGGCGTAAGTCTTACGTCAACTTTTTTGCTCCTCCTATTCGTAATCCTGCTCTCGATTGGCGATGAATTTGCAACTATTGGACTTTGGGCATGGCTCGACGAAAAAACAAATAAAACTCGCCACGAGGGAGTGATTAGTGGCGCGATAACGTTTCTCGAGGATTTGGGGTGGATGACAGGGCCGGTGCTCGCAGGACTTTTTGCAACAATACTCGGACCCTCACAAACACTATTCATCGGTGCGTCACTCCTTGTCGTCAATGCCGTTCTTACGAATGTGCTTCTTGCACACAAAAAATAAAGCATTGTTCTGCGTTTATTCCATTTCGGCGAGACAGGCGTCCTGCTTCTCTGTTGCCTCGGCGACAAGCGTTGGATTTGGTGTATAAACGCCCAAACCTGCACTGGCGTTGGCAAGATCAAGTGTAAAAAGTCGCGCAACACCACCGTTATCGATGCCCACCAAAAGCGGCTCGGCGCACGGTCCGGGAGAATTGTCGGCGTCTTCCATGAGCACAATCAATTTGCCATTGTC